>CAZBXS010000005.1:14243-22976 GCA_964495955.1 uncultured Faecalibacterium sp. | reverse complement strand
TTGAAGATTACAACAAGCTCCTTGCATCTCTCAAGGACGGCTCGGTTAAGGTTGATAGCAGTTACACTGACCTTACTCCCGATGCATTCTCAGCTGTTAAACTTGACATTATCTAAGTTATAGAATGCCTAATACTTAAAGGGGAGAGGCCTTGTGCCTCTCTTCTTTTGTGCTTAATTTTGGGGATTTCGAAAAGCTGAGTTTTTCTTTTTACCTACGATCTCATAAGATTGGTGAAATTTAATATTACTCCAATTTAATTTACGATTTTTTTGCTTTATCTATTGCAACGGGCAAATAATTGTGCTAAAATATATCTGTTAAAAAACGCTGTGATGAAGAGAGTAGGTATCATCAGCCGACTCAGAGAGAACCGTGTATGCTGTGAGCGGTTCATCGACCGAGATATTGAAGTTCACTTCGGAGTGGCATGGCTGAAGCGAAAGTTGTAGGCTATGACGGCTTATCTACGTTACGGATACAAGGAGTGTTTGCTTCAGGCAAAAATCAGGGTGGTACCACGGAGAATTGTGCTTCGTCCCTATTGAGAGGGACGGGGTTTATTTTTTTATTTTGATGTGTGTACTTTTTACCCTGTACAAATAAATGTAATTAAACCGAAAGGAAGTAACCGATATGAAACAACAGCTTCAGGCAATCAAGGAATTAGCCGAAAAAGAGCTTTCGCAAGCTATCGGCAACGCAGACCTTGATGCTTTGAAAATCAAATTTTTAGGCAAAAAGGGCGAGCTTACCGCAATTCTCAAGCAGATGGGCAAGCTTTCTGCGGAGGAAAGACCCGTCATAGGTCAGCTTGCAAACGAGATCCGTTCACAGCTTGAAACGGAAATCGAAGAAAGAAGAAAGCAATTAAAGGAAAAAGAGCTTGAAATCAAGCTCAAGGAGGAACGCATTGACGTCACAATGCCGGGTGAAAGACACGAATTAGGTCACAAGCACCCGCTTTCAATCGTCCTTGACGAAGTAAAAGAGATATTCCTCGGAATGGGCTTTGACATCGCGTCAGGTCCGGAGGTCGAATGGGATTACTACAACTTTGAGGCTCTCAACATTCCTCCCGAGCACCCCGCAAGAGACACTCAGGACACCTTCTACATCACCGAGAAGATGCTTTTGAGAACTCAGACTTCACCGGTACAGATAAGAGTTATGGAACAGAAAAAGCCACCACTTCGTATAATCGCTCCGGGCAGAGTTTACCGTTCGGACTCGGTAGACGCTACGCACTCCCCTCTTTTCCACCAGATAGAGGGTCTTGTTATCGACAAAGGCATAACAATGGGCGATCTTAAAGGTAACCTCGAAGCGTTCGCCAAGAGACTTTACGGTGAACAGACAAAGATAAGACTTCGTCCCCATCACTTCCCGTTCACAGAGCCGTCTTGTGAAATTGATGTCAGCTGCTTCAGCTGCGGCGGAAAAGGCTGTCCGATGTGTAAGGGTGAAGGCTGGATCGAAATTCTCGGTGCGGGTATGGTACACCCCGATGTTCTTCGCAGAGGCGGAATTGACCCCGAAGAATACAGCGGTTACGCCTTCGGTCTCGGTCTTGAGAGACTTGCTATGTTCAGATTTGATGTTGACGATATGCGTCTTTACTATGAAAACGATCTTCGTTTCTTAAGTCAGTTCTAAGGAGGTGCGGGACAATGAATTTATCTAAAAAATGGCTCAATGATTTTGTAACTATCGATGCGAGTGACAAGGACTTCGCAGAAGCTATCACTATTTCCGGCTCAAAGGTCGAGTCCTTCGAAAAAGAGGGCGAGGAGCTTAAAAATATTGTTGTCGGCCGTGTCGAAGCACTTGAAAAGCACCCCGATTCCGATCACCTTTGGGTGTGCAAAATAAATGTCGGAAAGGAAGACTGCCTGCAAATTGTAACAGGCGCACAAAACCTTAAAGCAGGCGATGTCGTTCCCGTAGCGCTCAACAACTCAGTTGTACATGGCGGAAAAGAAATTAAGACAGGCAAACTCAGAGGTATCGAAAGTGCCGGTATGCTCTGTTCTCTCGGCGAACTCGGCTTGACGGCTCACGATTTCCCCTACGCCATAGAAGACGGTATATTTGTACTCGGTGACGATTGCGATAAGACGCTCGGTACGCCGATACAGGACGCTATCGGCCTTAACGATACCGTTACCGAATTCGAAATCACATCGAACCGCCCCGACTGCCTTTCGATTATCGGCTTGGCAAGAGAAGCCGCTGCGACTTACAAAGTACCGATGAAAAAACACGAACCCGTTGTTAAAACTTCGGGTGGCGATGTAAACGAACTTCTTTCCGTCAGAATAGACAACCCCGAACGCTGCTACAGATATTGCGGTGCTGTCGTTAAAAATGTACGTGTTAAGGCATCTCCGAGGTGGATGAGAGAAAGACTTCGTGCTTGCGGTGTCAGACCTATAAACAACATTGTCGATATAACCAACTATGTTATGCTTGAGTACGGTCAGCCGATGCACGCTTTCGACCTTCGCTTCTTAAAGGGTAACTCGGTAATTGTCCGTACAGCGAAAAACGGCGAAAAGATTACAACTCTCGACGGCGTTGAAAGAGAGCTTACAGACTCGATGTTAGTAATAGCCGACGCCGAGAAACCCGTAGCCGTAGCCGGCGTTATGGGCGGTGAATATTCGGGAATTATGGACGATACGGACACTATCGTTTTCGAAAGCGCTTGTTTCAACGGCCCGACAACGAGACTTACGGCTAAAGCACTCGGTATGAGAACAGAAGCATCAGGCAGATACGAAAAAGAACTTGACCCTCAGGCTTGTATGCCGGCTCTTATGAGAGCACTCGAACTTGTCGAAGAACTTGACGCAGGTGATGTTGTCAGCGGTATTGTAGACTGCGATCACTCCGATAAAACGCCCCGTACACTTCCGTTTGACTGGGAGTGGGTCAACCGCTTTATCGGCATAGATTGCAGTAGAGAAGAACAAAAGCGAATTCTTGAAGCTATCGACTTCAAGGTTGAAAATGACACAATAATTATCCCTTCCTTTAGAAACGATATTATCGGTAAAGCCGATGTCAGCGAAGAAATCGCTCGTTTCTACGGTTACGCCAATATTCCCAACAGACCTCTTGCAGGTGTTGCTAACGGAAAGTTGACCGAGACGCAGCAATTGGAAAAACTTATCAGCGACACGCTTATCGGTTCGGGTGTTACCGAAGTTTCGACTTACTCGTTCATGAGCCCCAAGGCTTACGACAGGATTTGTCTTCCCGCCGACAGCGAATTACGCAATTCTATCGTAATTTCCAATCCGCTCGGTGAGGACTCAAGCATCATGAGAACGACAGCTATTCCCTCGCTTCTTGATGTACTTTCAAGAAACTACAATAACCGCAATCTCAATGCAAAGATATTCGAGCTTGCTATGCAGTACATTCCGAGAGGTACGGAAGAACTGCCGATTGAAAAGCAGGCAGTATCAATCGGCATGTACGGCTCAGACGTAAACTTCTTCACTCTCAAAGGTGTTGTCGAAGAACTGCTTTACAAGTGTGGAATTGACGAATACGACATCGAACCTCTCACAGACAACCCGACATTCCACCCCGGAAGAACGGCAAAAGTTGTCGTTGACGGCGAAGATATCGGTGTGTTCGGCGAAATTCACCCGAATGTACAGGCAAATTATGAAATCGGCGTCAGAACATACATCGCCGAGATAGATTTCAATTCTCTCGAAGCAAAAGGCAACACAAAGAGAACCTACAAGCCTCTTCCGAAGTTCCCGGCGTCCAACAGAGACCTTGCATTCGTTTGTGACAGAGACATTCCCGTCCTCAAGCTCGAAAGACTTATAAAAGAGGCTGTCGGAAAGGTACTTGAAAGTGTGACACTCTTTGATGTTTACACAGGCTCACAGATAGCCGATAACATGAAGAGCGTTGCGTTCAACCTCAAATTGAGGTCTCCCGAAAGAACCCTCACAGACGAAGAAGCCGACGCAGCTATGAAACGTGCTATAAAGGCACTCGCAGCTATCGGTATCGAACTTCGTAAGTAAGACATTTATACTGTTGTTTACACCCCGTCGCTAATGCGACGGGGCGTTTTGCGTGAAGTAGGGTATAAAAAACAACGAATGTAGAAAGTTGTGATCAAACAACGGAGTGCCACTGTTCAAAGTTTTGAATTACAGTCTGTCGCCGCACAGTAGCTTGTAAGCACTCACTTTAACAAGCTGAGATTAACACTTCGCAAAAACGGCGCATATCTTGTATCGGGGCGACCCATAAATTATGATACAGGAGTGAAGTATATGGCAACTTTTACAAACTACGCTACACTTTCCTATACAGGCGGAACGACGAACTCAAACACCGTAACGGGTGAACTTTTGGAAGTACTTTCCGCATCAAAGGAAGCTATCTCGAATAACTATACGGCAAGAGACGACATCACATATGTGATATCAATAATAAACAGCGGTACTACCGCTTTCACGGGTTTAACGGTAACCGACGACCTCGGTGCATACACTTATAACAGCGATACGCTCTACCCTCTTGAATATACAAACGGTTCCGTTAGATATTATATCAACGGCGTTCTACAGACGGCACCTACAGTCACTGCAGGCCCGCCGTTGGTTATTTCGGGTATCAATGTTCCGGCTAACGGAAATGCAATTATCGTTTATGAGACGAAAGCGACAAACTATGCACCGCTCGGAATTGAAGCGAGCATAACCAACACGGCGACAATATCGGGTACGGGACTTGCAACATCTTTGACTGCTACCGAGACAATCAACATGGAAAACAGAGCCGACTTGAGTGTAAACAAGTCTGTCTGCCCGTCGACAGTCACCGAAAACGGACAGCTGACCTATACTTTCGTAATTCAGAATTTCGGAAGTGTTGCGGCTACTGCGTCCGATGAAGCGGTTTTGACAGACACATTTGACCCGATACTCAGCTCAATATCGGTCACTTTCGACGGCACGGCATGGACACAAACGACAAATTACACTTACGACACAACGACCGGCGTATTCTCCACTGTTGCAGGTCAAATTACAGTGCCTGCTGCGTCATATTCGCAAAACGCAGACGGCACATGGACGGTAACTCCCGGCACAGCCACTCTTACCGTAAGCGGTACAGTTTGATTATTTTTCTGCTATTTTTACACTCGGTGCTATAAGCGTGTGATCGCCACCGTGTCCCTGCTGTCGCAGGGGCACGGTGAACGCTCGCACGCATCGCCGCCCCTTCGCCCCGGCACCCCACCCGTCGCAGCCTTCTCTCAACCTCAAAAACAGTTGACAATTAAGACTAAGACTGCTAAAATAAAACAGACATCTGTCAATATGAAAGGAGAATGTTTTATGGGATTTTTAGAAGGTAAAACCGCCATTATCACAGGTGGCGGACGTGCGGTACTCAGCGACGGAAGCTGTGGGTCTATCGGCTACGGAATTGCTACCGCATACGCAAAAGAAGGTGCAAATTTAGTTTTGACCGGACGCAATGTACAAAAATTGGAGGACGCAAAGGAAGAACTCGAAAGACTTTACGGCGTAAAAGTTTTAGCTGTTAAAGCCGACGTAAGTTCGGGTGCGGACAACGAAGCGACTGTTCAAAACGTTATCGACAAGGCTGTCGAGGCATTCGGCAGAATTGATGTTCTTATCAATAACGCTCAGGCTTCGGCGTCGGGCGTACCGCTTTCCGATCACACGACCGAGCAATTCGACCTTGCTGTATATTCCGGTCTGTACGCAACGTTTTATTACATGAAAGCATGTTATCCGTATCTTAAACAAACTCAAGGTACGGTCATTAACTTCGCTTCCGGTGCGGGTCTTTTCGGTAACTTCGGTCAGTGCTCATACGCTGCGGCAAAGGAAGGCATCAGAGGTTTGACAAGAGTTGCCGCTACGGAATGGGGCAAGGACGGCATAAACGTAAATATCGTCTGCCCTCTTGCTTGGACTTCTCAGCTTGAAAATTTCGAAAAAGCCTATCCCGACGCATTTAAGGCAAACGTAAAAATGCCTCCGATGGGTCACTACGGCGACGTCGAAAAAGAAATCGGCAGAGCGTGTGTCGCTCTCGCTTCGCCCGACTTTAAGTACATGAGCGGTGAGACGATCACGCTTGAAGGCGGAATGGGTCAAAGACCGTAAAATTACAGTTAATTCTCCCCGAAATTCGTTTTCGGGGATTTTTGCTTTTTGTACCTATTCGCTTGTACAAAAAGAGAAAAATGCGGCGTTATTGACATATCGGAGATATTATGATATATTTTTTCAGGCAAGTTTTCGGTGTCGAAAAATGTCTTTTCGGCACTTTTAAATTTCGGAGGGAAAAATATGCTTATCTTTGTACTGATTCTTTTGGCGATAATTTTCGTCGACATAAAATCTGCCGGTAAAAACGAATTTTTCGCTGATTACTGTGCGCCTAAACAAACATCGTCTATCAACGGAATTTTCGTTGTACTCGTGTTTTTCAGCCACGCTTCGCAAGCGCTGAAATTAAACGGTGCTCTCGATACGCCCTATGCGACTTTGAGAAGTTTCCTCGGTCAGCTCGTCGTTGTTACTTTCCTGTTCTACTCCGGCTACGGAATGACGGAATCTATAAAGAAAAAGGGCGTTGGTTACGTAAAAAGTATCCCGACAAAAAGATTTTTCAGGATTTGGTACCACTTTGCAATCGCTTTGGTGTTTTACGTTGTGCTTTGTCTTTGTACAGGCAAGGATTTCCCGATGTCGAGATATCTTCTTGCGTTCACAGGCTGGAAAAGTATCGGCAACAGCAACTGGTACATGCTGACAACATTTGTATTGTACATTGCAATGTTTATCGGCTTTATGATTTTCAGAAAAGTGAAAATTTTGGCGATTGTCACTACTGCACTTCTCGGCGTTGCTTTTGCCGTATTTGAAAAGAAAATGGGAATGCCCGACTACTGCTACAACACTATGATGTGTTTCCCGGCAGGTATGCTCTTCTCACTTATAAAGCCGTATTTCGACAAAATTTTCCTCAAAAACGATGTCATTTGGTCTTTAGGTCTCGGCGTCACGTTCGGACTTTTCTGTTATCTGTTTACTGTGAAAAAGGTATCGGTTATCCTGTACTCCCTTTGGGCAATAGTCGCCGTTTTGCTTGTACTTTTCATCACAATGAAAGTGAAAATCCAAAACAGCATTTTTAGACTGGTTCGGCCATCACGTTTTCAGCATCTATATACTCCAAAGAATACCGATGAGCATTCTCCAGTACTTCGACTTCAACAAATCTCACCCGTACGCATTCGTAATAATAAGTTTCGTGGCGACCGTAGTTTTTGCAACCGTATTCGATGCGGCAATGGAAAAATGCGATGCACTTATTTTCAACCGTAAGAAAAAGGTTTCGCCGGATGAAGTACAGGCAAAAGAAATGCAACCTGCAAATTAAATCAAAATCGCCCCGCCTTCGTGAAGAAGACGGGGGCAGTTTTTTGCTGTCAAATTATAAATTTTTACTTTTCGATCCGCTTATACACATCGGGAACCGTAACCGAAATACATACGCCGTCCGTTGTTTCATCAATCGTCATTGCCGATAGATACGACACTATTTTGCTAAATCTTGAAATGTCTTCTCCCCATATGCTGAATACAAGGAATGTTGCCGTAACACAGCCATGCACAAATTTAGGTTCTATGTCTATAGATTCGACCCTACCGTCACATTCTTTTGCGACATCGATGAAGAAGTTACAAGCCTCAATCAATTTTTTCATTTGAGGCTCGTTGATTTCATAATCCTCATTCTTTTCGTTTTCAAGAACTTCAAGATAAAGCTTTCCTAAACGCTCAACAAATTCTTCGTCTGTCATATTGCTAACTCCTTTTATTTTAAAATATGTGCTTCGTCGAAACGAAGCAGGTTTTTCAAGGCTTTCGGTACTGTCTGTGTTTTCTTCGACCTGCGTATCAAGAACCGAGATAAATTGCCGTTTTGTACGCAAAGGCTTTAAAAACGCAAGCAAGACTTCCGCCTTGAGCGAAAAAATAGTATAAAAATTTTACTCTGAGCGTGGCAAAAGAAATAATTGTCCGTCGCTGTCAAACAGCAGGTCACAGACCGACTTAAAAATATCGTTCAGAGTAAATAATTATAATCGTTTTTATGGTTTTAACAGATAAATCTATTTTATCAGACTTATCTGAGTGCGAAACAGGTCAAGTACCTGTTCTTTTTTCTCTTCGGGCACTGTGTTGAAGAGAAGTAAAAGTTCCTGTTCGGTTGGGGTGAGGTTGTTCTCTTGTATTTCGGTGTCCGTTAAGCCTAAAAGATAATCGGTTGAGGTATTTAATAACTTTGCTATATTTACAACTGCGTCGGCTTTCGGCACTGTTCCGCTTTTCCAATATGTAACTGTGGCTTTATTTAAGCCTGCTTCGGTTGCGACTTTGCTTGGCGATGTTCCTTTTTGACGACATATTTTGTTGTACCTTTCATAAAAAATCATCGCTTTTCACTTCCTTATAATAGCGTTGGGTGCTAGATACGTTCTTGGTGTGTAGGTGTATGGTGGCTTCTGACTATATAGCGTTGGGTGTTAGATACGTTCTTGGTGTGTAGGTGTATGGTGGCTTCCGACTATATAGCGTTGGGTGTTAGATACATTCTTGGTGTGTAGGTGTATGGTGGCTTCTGACTATATAGCGTTGGGTGTTAGAT
>CAZBXS010000005.1:0-14143 GCA_964495955.1 uncultured Faecalibacterium sp. | reverse complement strand
CTATATAGCGTTGGGTGTTAGATACATTCTTGGTGTGTAGGTGTATGGTGGCTTCCGACTATATAGCGTTGGGTGTTAGATACGCTCTTTGGGTGTGGGGGTATGGTGGCTTCTGACTATATAGCGTTGGGTGTTAGAGGTCGTCAAAGGAACGCTTTGTTCTGAGATTGAACGATTTTTTGAAAATACGGTTACATGGCAATTATTTTTGCTGTTGCAAAGTTTTCGGTAATCTTTATCGGCAAGCGTTACCTACTGCCGAGAATTTTATTTTTGCTTATCTCCTTGACTATATAGTAAAGGGGTCGGTTATACTTGGGGTATTCCTATGATTTTACACTACTCTCAAACCTCGCTATCCGTTGCAGGAAACACCCAATGTTTTACTACCCTATGATTTTACACTACTCTCAAACAGGGCTGAGGGCTTAGTGTTCCCCGAATTAGTTTTACTACCCTATGATTTTACACTACTCTCAAACTAATTCGTATTTGCTGTAGTATGACTGCTCGTTTTACTACCCTATGATTTTACACTACTCTCAAACTCGCTTGTGATTGTCTCGACCCGATTTATGTTTTACTACCCTATGATTTTACACTACTCTCAAACTTGGAAGGCTAATCCATACTCTTTTTTATTGTTTTACTACCCTATGATTTTACACTACTCTCAAACACTGCCACTTTGATAACCTCTCTCAATTTAGTTTTACTACCCTATGATTTTACACTACTCTCAAACCTCAAATGCCGAAATTCAGCCGGTTTTTCACGAGAATAAGCTACGCCACTACATTGCGCAGGGCAAAACCATAAGCCTACATTTAGATTATACAATCAAATTTCGAAATTTTCAACAATTTCGCACATATCTTTATCGCAAATTACAATTTTTTCAAGTTCGCTTTTATCAAAAGATTTCACATTTTCGATTACAAGCACCGTAATATGTCTGTCGATAATGTCACGGTAAAGCACATCAAGTTCTTTAGATGAAAAGTACAGGTGTAGGTTAAGCAATACAAAGCACTTTACCGGAGTGTAATTTTTGATAAAGACTATAAAATTCAACAAATTTTCAAGCTGTGATGTGTTGTCTGTACTTGGTTTCAGGTGCATAGCTTTAAAAATGTCGACTAAATCAATGTCTGCCGAATAATCAAGGTCATAGTCAAATTCACTTGTAATCAAGCCGAAATAGTTTAAAATCTCCCCTTTCAGCGACGCAGTTTGTACCTGTATGTCCGAATTACAGAACTTTTCGACCTGTTCGTACAGTTTTTTAAGTACCGAATTCGAGTAACTCAAAGAAAAGACGTTGTCGATAAAACAAATATTTCCCTTAAATTTCATCGGCGTATAATTTTCGGAAAAGACGATATTCTCCTCCTCTGTATTTTCAGACAAAAAAGCGGAAATGACTGACCTGTACACCTCTTGATTTTCTATGCACAGCGTCGACACGTACCCGTCGGAAAGTACAAGCGGTTCGGACAAAAAATCGAACGAAACCATCATATTATCAACAACCTTTCATCGCTGTTTACTATATCCGTGTTCATTTCCCCCGATATGATTTGCATTTTCGAAAACTGTTTTTCCGTTACGGAAAGTATTTGTACAATTCCGTCGGGTGGACGTTCTTTTTTGATATCGGAAATTATTTGGTCGACTTGCGTTGAATTCAGTGCAAGTTTCGCATATACGGACTCCTGCATCATTATAAATCCGTTTTTTATCAAAAATTTCCTAAACTTTCGGTAATTTCGCCTGTTTTCCGAAGTTTCGACCGGCAAATCAAAAAACACCAATACTCTCATAAATCTATAGCTCATACTTGTAAAATTTAATCAGCGATGTGTCGCCGCTCTCTATCGCCTCGAACACGCTTTTTGTGTATATTTTGATTACATTCAAAAGTGTTTGCCTGCGTCCGTCGACGACAAATTCCTCGCTGAGCGTTTCGAGAATTGCCCGTTTTTCTTCGCTTTCGAATTTTTTCGGCGGGTACAGGCGAACCTTTCTGTCGATTATAGGTCTAAACGGCTCCATCAGGTCACAACCGAGGTTAAATTGGTTGAACATATTGTTATGAAAAAGTCCGATTTGCGTCAAGTAGCCGTTAGAAACTATTTCACGGTTCACGCAGGAAAGTATTATGCTGTAAGCGTAGTCGAGCATTGCGTTTATCGGGTTTTCGTCGGAACGTGAAAAGCCTTTTCCGAACAAAGCGTTAAAATATACTTTCGCTGCGTGACCCTCTCTGTTGCTTTCGTCGTTAAACTCGATTTCTTCGAGATATCCATTAAGCATTTCGGCTTCTTTCAAGTTAAAAAAAGAAAGATTTTCCGCTTGCATTTGAATTTTTCGACTTACTATCGCTGTCCAAACGGCCTCTTTTGAAAACTGCTTCCATTCAATTTGTGTTCGCAATTTTAATGAGCAGTCGTGACAGCCGTAATATGAAAGCAACTCCGACGACGGATTTCTTTTTTCGTCACAAAATATTACTTTGACTTTTTTCTTTGTCAGCTGATTTAGAAGTGCTGTCGTGACCGAACTTGCCGTATTTTCGATTATCAGCACAGATATTTCGTCTATATTCAGTCTGACTGTATTTTCACTGTCCCGTATCACCATATATCCGAGTTTCAGGTCGATTTTCGACGGTTTTGTGACCATAACGGTACGCCAGCCCATGACAGCACCCCTTTTTTATTTTATAAGTTCAATTTCCTTTTCATAGAGACCGGTTATTGATTGGTGAACTATTTTGTACGATTGAATTGTCTTCGACGGAGCGATTTTAGCACTTGTCGTTACCAAACCGCTCTTTGACGCACCGCCGATAGATGTTAAGTCCCCTGTTCTTACGTTGCAGTGAACAATAGCCAAAATTTGCATTATTACTTCGCATTGCTTTTTAATTGGCAAGTTATCAAACTGCGATTTACCGTTTGACATTATGTTCGCTATAGTTTCAAACTTAACATTTAAAACAGTGTTGTTGAGTTTATCGGACACAGCATCATACAATTCGATGTTTTCTTCTACTGTTATACCGTCAAATTCTGTTACCGGCTTATCTAACTTTAGTTCGACGCATTTTTCAAGATATCTCGAAATCTTTTTGATGTATCTTTCAAATTTCGGGTCAAGTACAAGTTGCATGGCAGGTTTGTAAACCAGAGTTCTTCCACCGCCACTCTTTGAACTTATGTGCATCCTAAAGCCATTTACGGATACAAGTGTGTTATATTTCACGCATGGATAGATGATTTCACAGTCGACGCCTAATTTTCCGTCAACGAACGCTTTCGGGTCTTCGATGTAGAATTTTTCTTCGTACAAATTTATAGGTACAAATTGAATGGCTTTTTTGTCTTTTTCTATGTATGAAACTAAGGAGAAGAAAGTAGATGTTGCTTTATCATATCCACCGTATTTTTCGATGTCGCTACGTGGTGAGTTGGCTTTTATCGGTACTTGTCCGTTGCCTTTCTTGAGTATATTTTGCTTAAACAGTCCGCCTTTTTGCTTTGTCGAATATCTTGTAAATCGAATGTTGTTCTTCGACATAGTTTTCCTTACAGTGTCAATTGATTTGTGTTCACCGGAAACCGACCATGCACCCTTGGTGTTGTAATCGAAAATTTTGTTTAAGCTAACCGAACCGTCGCTTAGCTGATAAATGAAATCCTGCGTACAGCGAGTATCATAAACGTTTCCGACGACTATATTAAGGTATGCGTCTTTTGCGTGGTGGAAGTCGTTTACGTCACGGCATTTGACAAAATCGAAGCGTTCAGGGCGTCTGAAGTCAGAAACTAAGCCTGCTTTGACATAGACTATTTTCGAAGAATAGCGTTTTGACAAAAGTTGAGCTACGGCTTTTGTTGACTGGCGTGTTTCGACAAGCTGTCTGTTGATAAACGCCGACAGTTCGTCGTTTGTCAGTGAATAATTTCTCGAAAGTCGTTCGTACTTTTTCTCGCTTATCAATCCTTTGGCTTTTAGCATAGTCCAAAATCCGCCCATTTTTTCCCGTACAGATGAGCGTATCGGATACAGATTGCCTTTATCTTCGTTTGCTTTTTTGGTGACGAGTACCCTGTTGTCTATACTGTCGTCTTTGACTTTCGACCTTGGGAATATGTGGTCGATGTCGTACAAATTTCGGTTGAAGATGCTTTCAACGGGTATTTCTTCGCCCGTGTACATGCATCTTCCGAACTGCGTGTAATAAAGATAAAGTGCGTCACGTCGAAATTCGTTTTCGTCTCGGCTTAATAAACTCTCATAAAGTTCTTCATTGTCTTTTTTACATGACTTATACAACTCAAGAAGTCGGCTTTTTCTTGAAACGGTGCGTTTCTTTTCTTCTTCGCCTCTTGCTACTTCGATGAATATTTTTTTCGGTTCACAGCCGTTGATTTTTGTCAGTTCTTCTACTATTTGCATCGCTTGGAAAATCGGGCGTTTAACTTTCGGCGATACATACAGAGCGTCTATTTCGAATTTTAAAGATGTGAACTGAGCGTCGCCGTTAATTTCTTTCAGTGCGTCGATAAAGCCGAAATCTTTGCTCAAAAGTTGCATCAAGTTACAGGTTGTCGATCGCATAAAGCCGATTATCGTGTCAACTTCGCCCGTTTCGATGCATACCGACTGTACGCCTGAAAGGAAATTTTTGCTAAGTCTTCCCCAATCCGAATATTTGAGTTTCGATATCGACGCTATTTCTTCGGTTGTGAGTTTGTTGCCGAATTTTGAAAAAATTCTTCTTTTTAAAAGTTTTCTGTCGTCGCCGAAAATTGTTACGGCTTTTATGACTTCTTCTTTTTCGTCATAAGTTAAACAGTACTTTTCAAGGTCACGGTAGGATTTGAGTGAATTTTTAAAGTCGCCGTCAATTCCCGTAATTTCGACATCTTTGAAGCCGAGAGACTTAAGATAGTTTTTCAGTCGAGCGACAGTGACTTTGTTGTACTTTTTAAATAAGTTGTCATAGATTTTCGTCTTCACTTCGACCGTAACCGGTTCGCCGTTGATTTTAAGATTGTTAAGTTCGTTCAAAACGGCGAATTCGCAATAAAGCAATGAGTTTTTCGGCAGAACATCTTCCGACGGTATGTATGTGCATTTTGAGGTCAGATTTTCAATAAATTTTTCTGCGCTCTTTTCATAATCGACAACTTTTTCGATGTTCCACGGGTAGATTTTTTCGCCCGTTCTTACAAGCCATGCTTTGTCGCTGTGTGGGTTAAGAGGCCCGACATAGTACGGAATACGAAATGAAAAGATATCGAGTATTTTCTCTTTGACCGATTTTCCGCCTTCGTCTTTTTCCGATAAAAACGGGAAGTACTCGCAGGCGTTATCGAGTATTGCGACAAGTTCGGCTCTGTTGACCTGCATGGGAATTACGGCGTTGTCTTTTGTGACGGCTTTCGGCAAAAACGTGCCGGCTTCCATATCGGAATACATTTCTATGTATTCATCGCTCATCGGCTTTTTCGGTAGTTGCTTTTTCAAAAAGGCGATAAAAACTTCTTGGTTGGGTTTATTATCGACGAGTGATTTTTTTAAGTGACCCGAATATGCACAGTAGTTATCTACGCCCTTCTTTTCTTCCCTGAATATTAGATTATACTTTTCGGGCACATACTCTTTTACATACTTTTTCAGCGTTTGAAGGTCGGATTTATGCTTTTCGAAAGTCGCACATTTTGCGTATGAAATGTATTTTTCGCCTTTGAGTATTTCGGCTAAGAGTGCCCAATCGTATACGGCTTTCATTCGCTCTACAAGTTCAAATCTGTCGCCTAAAACCGATTCGTATATATCCGATTTTTCATCGTATCCGCTTGAAAATGTGATTTTATTCGCTTCCGTACTTTTCAATTCGTCGTCGGAGAAAATATCCGCTGTATCTACAGACGCACCGGCTAAAAGCGAAAGTATCGCATATGGCTGTTTGTCTTTTTTGGTAATGGCAAATTTTTCGCTTAACGCCGACTTTTTGGCTGTGACGGACATTGAGCCGTTTTTCAAAATATCCTGTACTTTCAAAATATCGTCGCAGTCAAGTGAAATTTCAAGTTCATCGTTTAAAAGTACAACAAAATCATTCCAAACATCGAAAAATGACGGAACGGCGCCACCGCCCGATAAGTCGGAATCGAACAGAAAGTGACCTCTGTTTTTGATGATGTGACTGACGGCGAGGTATAAAAGTCTTATGTCGACCGCCTCGGTGCTGTCTATGAGGCGTTTTCTCAGGTGGTAGACAGTCGGATACGCTTTGTGGTAATCGGCATCGGTGTAATTTTTGTCGTTAAAAACGGTGTATTTGCTATCCGAAGTTTTGTCTTCGTAGTAAAGATTACTTTCATGTAAGCGTGGGAAAAATCCGGGGTCGACTTTCGCAATTTCTTCGTCAAACAGCATTTCCAAGCACTGCAATCTGAATTTGTTTCGCTGTGTTCGTCTTCGTGCCGTTCGGTACATGCGACGTTTTTCGGCACCTTCGCTTTCTTCTAACAGACGGACGCCCCATTGAGCGTTACCTTTAAATTTCAGAATGTTGTATTCGGTGTCTGTTGCCGCCCAACCTACCGAATCGGTGCCTATGTCGAGACCTACATAGTAGTTTTTCATAATACATTCTCCTTGTTAAATTTATTTTTTAAAAGTATTGACAAAGTTAAATTTATAGCTTATAATCAAGGTGTAAATGATCCCTATGAGATTTTACACTACGAGTTCAAATAAAAATTTATTCAATCCGTCGCTTTTGCGACCTCACAGTGTGTGAGCAGACCTGCATATGCAGGTCTTATTTTTTTGCCCGATTTTGCTGTCAAGTTCTAACTTACACAATGTGATTATAACATATTCTCTGTCCGAAAAAACGGACTTTGATTATTTTTTTGAAAAAATTTGAAATTAAATTATTTATCTTCCTTACGCCGAAACACCGTTTTGCGATTTTGAATAATAGCCAAACTTTCGGAGAAACTATTGACAACATCACGGTCAACCGATATAATATATTGCAAGGTAGGTGATTTTTATGTTGATTAACGAAATTATGGCAAACCGCAATATATCAAAGTACAGATTATCCAAGAACAGTGGCATTCCTTATACTACTCTGACAGATATTTTAAGTGGCAAAGCACGACTTGAAAAGTGCAGTGCCGAAACCGTATATAAACTATCAAAAGAACTGGATATAACGATGGAGGAATTGCTTTCTCCCTGCTTTGAAAAGCGGTGCAGTTTTGAGCTCTATAAAAGCAATGTATGTCACAGGTTAAAGGAACTCGGAGATATAGATTTCATCATCGACACCTTGGAAAACAATAAAATTCGTGAGTATTATAATCGCAAGTGGTATCCCGAAAGTTTTTATCTTCTTGCAATGCTTGATTATATCAGCCGTCTTAACGAAGTACCTATATGTGAGCAATACAGTGATCTACGCAGACAATCTCTTAAGGAAGTCCTCTACCCCTCAAGCATTATCGCAACAGCGACTATAACAAACAGCGATGACATAAAGCGAAAATCAATCACAGAGGCTATACCCGAATTTATGCATTTTAATATCGTGGAAAGTGAGGTTCGAGATGTCATCTGAAAACACAAATTATTTTACTAAAGAAAATCTTGATAATTATTTGAAAGAACTTGGAAAAGAGTACCGTCGCCTTAACGGTAAAAGTATGCCTGCCGAAATTGTATTGATTGGCGGTGCCGCCATTATAGCCAATTACGGTTTTCGTGATATGACTACAGATGTGGACGCCGTCATTCACGCAGTATCGTCTATGAAAGATGCGATTAACCGTGTAGGTGATAAATTCAATTTGCCAAACGGTTGGTTGAATGCCGATTTTATGAATACAAATTCTTATACTCCGAAATTAGACGAATTTTCGGTAAGCTACAGGCAGTTTGCCAATGTATTAAATGTTCGCACAGTTTCGGCAGAATATCTTGTTGCAATGAAATTGTGCTCCGGAAGAAAATATAAGAAAGATTTATCGGATATAATCGGTATTCTTTATGAACACGAAAAACGAGGAACTCCGCTGGCTATGGAAGATATAGACCGTGCTGTATGTAATCTGTACGGAAATTGGGATAATATTCCGCTCGATTCCGTAGTCTTTATCAAGGAAACAATGAAAAGCGGTAATTTTGAAAAGGCTTATCAGGCGATAAGCGACGAAGAAAAACGTTCCAAAGAACTCTTGCTTCAATTCGAATCCGATTATCCGAAAGTTGCAAATACAGAAAATGTAAATACTATTTTGGAAAATCTTAAACGTAAGAAAACCAAAAAACAGGTGTAACCCCGTAGTTTGAGGTTACACCCGTTTTGTTTGTTTATATTATTCTTCTATCTCAACCGGGACAACATCTTGCATTGTTACATCTTCTTTGTCGTAGAGGGAGACGTATTTGTCCTGATAATAGCTTTCGGACTGACAGTCGAACGAGCCGTCGGGCGAGAATGTTATCGTTGTACAGCCACGCTGTGCGCCGAGTTTATATATGCCGGGATAAGCGAGATAATCGACGCTCATGCCGTAGGTCAAGCGTATGCCTTTGTAGTCAAGGGAGAAGTTGTTTTTGTGGTCGTGACCGCAGAATATTGCCTTTGTCGAACCGAGTTCCTGCATCGTTTCGAACAAGTCATCATCACCCATACCGCAGTAAACTACCTTGCTACCCTCGCCTGCCGTACCGTATACGAGTTTTACGTTTTCGGTATCTTTAAATCCGTTGTTTGCGTATTCGTACCATGCGTCACGCTGTTCTCTGAGAGGAATATGGAAGAATGCGGCGGATTTTATGTCGGATTTTTCGTTTATGCCGAGTTCTGAGTATCTCTTGTCGTTTTGCTCGTTAAGAGAGATTACGCAGTTTTTGTACCACTCGACTTGGTTTTCGTGAATGTTATCGTACTTCCACATAATTCCGAGGAAGTCGCCGTCAGTGTATGAATGGCTGTCGAAAACATAGAGAGACTGCGTGATTATGCCTTGAGAATTTTTGACGTTTATGACTTGGTTGCCGTAGCCGTCGATGTCCTCCGGTCCTGCTTGGTACAAGCAGTATTTAAAGCCGCTGTTTTCATAGAAGTCGGATATCTTTTCTCTTGAGTAGAAGCTGTAAAGCTCCGTGTCGTGATTTCCGAAGCCGAGCGTCCAATAAACGCCGAGCTTTTCCATTAAATCGGCAAATATTTTAGCGGACGAAAGGTTGTTGAACGTGCCCGCCTGAAACGGCACGGGATAAGAAACGTCACCTGTAACAATAACGAGGTCGGGCTTTTCAGCCGTGACCATAGCCGCGACGGCATTAAGTGCCATAGCGTCCTTTTTAAGGCTCATCCAACCGCCGCCGATATGAACGTCCGTCAGCTGTAAAACCTTGAAATCCCTATCTGTCGTAAATGTCCAGTAGCCGTTTTCGTCCTTTTCGGGAACGATGGTATCCTCTTTGACAACGGCGTCAAATGAATTGGCTTTTTCGGTGTTAGCTTTGTTTCCGACGACACTGATTACCGCCGTGACAGCGATAAATACTACCAGTACCGCCAAAATAATTCCGATGATTTTCAGGGCGAGTTTACCTTTTTTGCCCTTGACTTTCTGCTTTTTTTCTTTTGTTTCCATAATTTTCCGGGTCTCCCCGTTCTCCTTTCGGTATTTTCACGGCATTAAAAACGTGGCGTTTATATCCGTTTCGTTTTTAATGTCGTTTCTCACTTTTTCGAGTAATTCTCGGTTTTCGAACGCTGTCGGTTCGATTTTGATGTACAGGTCGACCTGTTCGCCGTTTGAAATGTACATTAAACTGTCGGCGCCTATTCCCTCTCCGAGTTGTTTTAAGGCGTTTTGTACTTCGTCACGTTTGTCTTTCGGGACGAAATTTATCAGCTTTCCCGCCTCGGAGATAATCATTTTCACAGCCGATACAATTATAACTGTACTGATAACAACGCCGAAAACAGCGTCAAATGCGTAGCTTTCGTTCTTTGACAAAAGCAGTGTCAACACGGTCACCGACGTTATGAAAAAATCAAGTACGCAGTCGACTGACATGACTTTGAGTACAGGTGAATGAATTTTTCGACCCCACAACCTGTACACAACAAACATCGCAAGTTTTGCCACTGCCGTCAGTATGAGCATGACGAGATATTTTTCGGCGTACCAGACGGGAGTGGGATAGATAAATCTTTCGAGTGACGAATAGGCAAAGTAAAAGCCGGCACATGCGACTATTACCGCCATGATAAAAGACAAAAGCTGTTCGGTTTTTTTGACTGTACTTTTAGCCGATGACGCAGAGCGCATGACTGCGGCGAGGCACACGAGGGTCAAAAGTCCCGAAAGCGAGTCGAAAAGGTTGTTCACGGCGTCGGAATAAATGCTGATACTGTTAGAGCAAAGTCCGACATATAGCTTTATAAAAAAGAGTATCAAATTCGAACCGAACGCAAAAGTGCAAACGCCGAGTATGCCTTTTTCGCTTTTCATCTTCTCACCTCCGCAGATTAGTAACGGGTACATTCTAACATAATTGAATGCATAATGCAAGTGTAACGGGAAAGAAAGTAGACAAATGTTGATTTTGGAATTTCTTTGTAACTCTCCCCTGCTAAAACAAAAACAGAGCAACGAGTGCTCTGTTTCGTTTTTTCTGTTTTCGGTTATCAGCCGATCTTTTCCTTAACCTTAGCTGCCTTGCCGACTCTGTCACGAAGATAGTAGAGCTTGCTTCTGCGAACTTTACCGTATCTGACGTGTTCAACCTTAGCAACGTTGGGTGAGTGAACGGGGAATACTCTCTCTACACCTACACCGTAGGATACACGGCGAACTGTGAATGTCTGAGCAATTCCGCTACCCTTGATGGCGATGATAGTGCCTTCAAAGACCTGAATTCTTTCTCTGTTGCCTTCACGGATCTTAACGTGAACCTTTACGGTTTCACCGACCTGAATTGAAGGAGCTTCAGCCTTGAGGCTGGCGTCTGAGATTAACTTGAGTGCGTCCATTTTTAATCCTCCTGAAATTGAAACGTTCTTAACGCCTACGGCGACAGAGGACCGTTTGTTAAAATGTCTTTCGGCATTAAAACCTTGTCGCAATGCGACAGATACAAATGCTTTAGTATATTATCACACTTCTATGTAAAATGCAATAGTTTTTTGAAAAAAAGTAAGATTATTTATACTGCTCTCTGATTTTGTCGACCTGTTTTAAGATAACATTTATCACGGGGAAGCTGACGACAGAGAGCATTACTCCCTTTATGAGATTTAAAGCCGTAGCCGACCAGACAGCAGCCATTAAATCTGCGTGACTGAGTTCGATTTTTACGAAATACTTAAAATAAAACGGTGCTATAAGATAATTTCCGAAAAAGCCTATCAAAACTATGGACACAATTCCGACGACGGAAGCGACCGAAATGGCAACGGACGGTTTTTTTGTTTTGGAAAGTTTCTTGTACACCGGAATAAACGGTACGCAATATGCACAACCGACCAAGAAGTTCATAAGATTGCCGAACCCCATCTGTGTGCCGATGCCCTTAACCAAAAGTTCGAGTGTGTTCTTGACAAGCTCGATAAGTACAGTCGCAAAAGGCCCGAACATGATACCGCCGATGAGAGCCGGAATGTCGCCGAAATCGAGTTTCAGATGCGTACTGCCCGGTACGATCGGAAATTCAAGTAACATCAAAACGAACGCCAACGCCGAGAGCATCGCAACGGTAACCGTAGTGAAAAGTTTTCTGTTTTTCATATTAACACCCCATACAAATAAAATACGCCCTATCAGAGCTGACAGGGCGTAAAAAACGCAAATTACCTTCTTCTATCCGGACTATACCGTCGGCTTCGGAATCTCACCGAAATCTGCATCTGCTCGTGGGCTAAACATCTCTGTCATTACCACCGGTGGAGAATTGCACTCCGCCCTGAAGTTTGAACTTATTATATTACCGAATATTCTGTTTGTCAAGGGATTTTCGTTTCGAGAACACAAAGATTTCCCAAAATCTTCACTTCGCCCATACCGGCAGGTACAAACAGGCTGTCGCCCTTATAAAGCGTCACCGCTTCGTTTTCGTGCATCAAAACGCCGTTGCCGTCGATACACACAAGAGAAATAAAGCTGTTTTCGTCGGCTGTAAGCGTCGCTTCCGAAGTGATATCAAGGCGTGAAAGGGTGAAAATTTCGCATTCTACAAGCTGAGTTTTCTTAAATGTTTCGAAATCTTCGGTCTTTCTTTCTTTGCTTTGTACAGGTGCAGGTGTTCTGTTCGTGACATCGAGCGCTTTTTCGATATGCAACTGTCTCGGCTTTCCGTTCTGAAGTCTTCCGTAGTCGTAAACTCGGTAGGTTACGTTGGAATTTTGCTGTACTTCGAAAATCATTATGCCTTTGCAAATTGCGTGCAAGGTACCGGCTTTTATGAAAAATACATCGCCTTTTTTGACTTTTACACGGTTTACGCAATCTGTAAGCGTATTTTCGTTAATCGCTTTTTCGAAGTCTTCCCTTGAAATTTCGTCTTTAAAACCGTAGATTATTTCGGCGTTTTCATCACAGTCTAAAATGTACCACGCTTCCGTTTTTCCGTGGTCTCCCTCGTTTTTGACGGCGTAATCTTCGTCGGGGTGAACCTGTACGGAAAGGTTATCTTCGGCGTCTATCAATTTAATAAGTACGGGCAAACCCTCGCCTTTTCTGTCGTTTTTTCCGATAAATTCGGGGTGTTTTTCGAGTACGTGTGAGAGTGTTTCTCCGGCGAATTCGCCGTTTTCTATCTCACTCTCGCCGTCTTTGTGACAGGAAAGTACCCACGCTTCAGCTTGTCTGTCGTCAAATGAGGTGAAGCCCCATTCTTTCGTAAGTTTCGTTCCGCCCCAGAGGTAGTCTTTTATCGGAGCGGTCAATTTCATAACGTACATATAATCATCTCCGAGAAAATTTTAGCAGATTAGGGAATAAATTTCAATACAGATGAATAATTTTTTGAATGTAAGCCCATATTTTTTCAAAAGGAGGAATACTATGAAACTTAAAAACATACTTTTTAAATCCGAAGAAGAAAATCCGAACGCCGACGTTGTGTCGGAGCTTAAAGACTTGAAAGTACAGTTAGACAATGCGTACACACAATTCCAGTACCAGACGGACGGCGATTTGCTTGATGCTTGTATATATGAAATTCAAGCGTTACGGTCGAAATACGGCTATCTTTTGAAGATAGCGAAAGAAAAGAACATACACTCCGGCGAAGTCGTTTTCGGCGCATACAGCAAGGTGGAATAATGCCGATCGGAGCGAAAATTTTGATAGGCGTAGGCGGTGTAATATGCGTCGTGTGTCTCGTGGCGATGATAAAAAGCGGTCACTTTTTTAAGTCGTTTTTTGTGTCGTTACTGTCGGGCGTCGGATCGCTTTTTGCGGTAAATCTTTTGTCGGACATGACGGGCGTCGGCATTGCGGTCAATTGGTACACGACGGTATTTTGTGCGTTATCGGGAATGTGTGGCAGTATAACTTTGGTCATTGCGGATATTTTGGGCAGATGAATACGCCAAAACGGGTAGCCTTTCGGCTACCCGCTGTTAGTTTATTCTGTTTTGACGGTATTGCTTTTTCTTAGTAGTGAGCTATACCGCAGTCGCAGGTCTTGTGGATCTTGAATAATTTCCAGAACCAGCGAGCTATTTTGTAGAAGAACTGTACGAACTTGCTGTCGTTGTGGCAGATGCAGTCGCAATCTACTGTGTTGTCGCCTGTATCTCCGCCTTGGTCGCCTGTGTAGTTCGGGTCTTTGTCACCGCATTCGGTACAAACGCCGTCTTTGTAGCTGTGACCGAGAGCGTCGACGTAGCTGTCTACATAGCTGTCACCGCAAGCGCATGTGTGGGTCGTGTAACCTCTGTCTTCGCAGGTCGGAGCGGTTACGACAGATTCGTAGGTGTGGTCTGCTATTTTTGCGATATCTTCGGTCTTTTCCGCACCGCAATCGCACTTGTAGGTCTTAACGCCGAGTGCAAGGTGTGTTGCGGGAGTTGTGACAGTGCCGTTGTCCC
>CAZBXS010000004.1:6615-25654 GCA_964495955.1 uncultured Faecalibacterium sp. | reverse complement strand
AGCCATCTCTGTTTGTGTCTTTACCGCTTTCCTTGTCTGTGATAATTTCTCGTTCTGTAGCCCCTAATGTCTTAAAAGCATCAATCTGTCTGTCGAGATTTTGTTCTTTACTTGAAACCCTTGCATAATAATATGTACGGCTTTCCATTATTTGTATCCTCCTTTGTATTTGTGTTAGTATAATATCACTTTTGTCCGTATAAGTCAATACTTTTACGAATATGTTCGTAATATTGTGCGTAGACTTTATGGACAGGCGATAAGGACGGTTACTGTATATTCGTAAAGGTACACTTTTGCGGAATATATTGACAAGCAACTTAAAAAATACTAACATTGTTTATATTACAAAAATTAGGAGGTATATATATGAGTGAAAAATATGTATCTGATGTTCTGAATTATAAAAAGCACATAGAACCGTACAGATTAATCAAAATTTTTGCAGGTGTGGGAAGTGGAAAAAACACTTTCATTGAAGAGTTTGTTAAAGGTGAAAAACAGCCTAAAAAAACAGTTTTATTAATAACATCAAGAAGAGCGAAAGTTGACGAAACTATATCAAAAAATGATATTGAATCAAAAGAAGCACTAAAAAAATGGAATAAAATACATAGGGTAATTTCATACGATAACATAAAATATGAAAACAATAATCAATATAAAATAATATCATCAGTAGATAAAAGTATAAAATATGCTGTTGAACAAAAAAGCGTAGCCTGTACAAATGCATTTATTGAATATTACTTTAAAAACATCTACATTCCGTCTGATGCTTCAACACATTTATGGGAGTTGTTTGATATGATAGTAGTTGATGAAGTTCATTCTTTGGTCACGGATGCCACATATCAGAGTTCACCATTTTATACCTATGAATTAATTAACCATTATTTAGCTTTATGCAATTCTTCAAACTCAACTATAAATTGTAAACACTTAATTCTAATGACAGGCACACCTAAGCCTGTTGAAAAAATTGATTTCGTTAAGATTTCAGATGAATTAACCGTTGAACATAATCTATTAGATATTTGCAGAAATATAATGCCTAAAACAATAGCCTTTACAGATAAGAAAAACACTAATTACATTATCCAAAATATCATCAAATCTAAAAATAAACTGGTTTATTTCAGTAATCATATTTTAACACCTGAAAAAATTAGAAAATCATATTTTGTTGGTAACACTAAGTTTGCCGTATCTTTTTCAGACCCAACGAAAAGGAAAAAATTGGATGAAGATGATATACAAATAATGAAAGATACTGAAGACAGCTTAAAAACGACAGGCTTTCTTCCTGAAGATATACGGTTATTTTTTACAACAAGCAGAAACAAAGAAGGCATAAACATAGAAAACGAAGATATAAAATATATGATAATTGAAACGCATAATCAAACTGATATTGTGCAAATGGCTGGCAGAGTAAGAAAAGGACTTGATTATGTTTTTATTGTGAATGATTCAAATGGCTACAAGGATAATGAGTATGAAAAAATAGCTCAATTTACGGAGGGACATATAGCAAATTTTGATAAAAATTATATTGGTGCAGCTAATGATTTTTATTATAAACTTTGCAAAGAAAATAAAGTCGTTAATTTATATTGCAATTCAACAAGCGTTGTAACAATACATACATTAAAAGGCAAGACTGCAAAAAGTTTGAATAGTTTTATAAATTATATCCATTCAACATTCCCTTATGTAAGATACAGTTATATAAATAATGCCTTTATGTTTTACAAACTCAAAGAAATAGGAAAAGCAGATAGTGATTATTACGAAGAAATCTTTTCGGAGAACCCTAAAGTATGGAAAGATGTTTTTCCTAAGACAAAAATAAAATCCACTAATAGTAACGGAGCAATGGCAAATAAATGCATTGCTGAATTTTTAGGTGATGAAACCGATAAAATATTGACAAAGGAAGAAGCACAATTATTAAGAAAAAAACTTTTAAGAATATTAGGATTATCCGAGAAAAGCACATTAGCACCTATGATTAACAAGCATACAGATTATACTTGTGAAGCCGAAGGGAAAAAAGGAAAATACAGAATATTTATATGATTATAAAATGTGGGGGATTTTTTGATTTGTTTATAGATACATTAAAAATCCCCCCTTTTTTAATGTAGGAGCAACACAAAAATCGCCTTATAAAACTTTTGACGAATACGAATGTTTATATTTGCTTTGGTCTTATAAGATAACAATATCGTAAAGAGGGGTGTAGGGGGGAAACTCGCAGAGTTCACGCAGTGAACTTGGCTTGCTTGCAAGCCAACCCAAACGCAGTGCAGGGTCGTGTCCCCCTACTTTAGTAAATTATAAAAGATTGCATTTTATCTTCCTGTGAAAAATGCAATCTTTTGATTTGCTGTTTTTGCCTATTAGCAAGGAAATTGATACATTTTAATCAGTTATCGATGGTATAATCTAAAATACTTACATCACAACTTTTAATATCCGTATTCTTAGGCACTGACATTCTAAATGTAGAACTTTCGCCAGTTTTTAACCCTTCTTTACCACAAGCATATGCATTTTCTGTATCAATTACTTTTCCGTTTTTGTCTTTAAACGCACCTTTTACCTCGACAAATAAATATGTTGACTTTCCGTTGTTTGTAACTGAGCCTGTACAAACAGTATAGTTTGAATTGTGTTCAATTTTCACATTAGAAACAATTAATGCTGATGTATTTTCGCTTTCGGTTTTATCTTTGTTAGCTTCCCAACTCGAAAAATCGTATGTTGTTGTAGGGACAATTCCTCTTTTATAAATCCAATCGGCACTTTCCAACATATTTTCGTTTATTACATTGATTTTATCGCTACTCCATTCAAAAATTCCTTTGCTTGGATACCAAGTTATTTCAGCACTATATTTAACGCCGACATTTTTAATATCCATTTTTCCTAAATTGTTATCAATTATCAGTTTGTTACCTGTTGAATCACCGTCTTTAAAGCAAATAGTCCAAGTTCCCTGTAGATTGGCTTTCATTTCGTCAACCGAATTGTATTTTAAGTTGTTATTGCGTAAGGCAAATATAACACATACCACAAATAGAATTACAAGTAAAATGGATATGCATATCATCGCCAAAAGACTTTTAACATTAAACTTTTTTAATACCTCGCTTGACCTTTTGAAGTTTTCCATAAATTTACACCTCATATTATTTTGTAATTTACCATTCTATAATGGACGGCAATAAAATTATGCCATAAATTCTGCCAAAAGTCAATGGCAGAATTTATGGCACATATAATACATTTGAGGTGCATTATATGATTTATAAAAGAATACGAGATTTAAGAGAAGATAAAGATATGACACAGCAGGAAATGGCTGACATTTTGCATATAAACCGTAGAACTTATTCCGCTTATGAAAACGGCATAAATTCAATGACACCTGAAACGCTTTGTAAAATAGCCGATTTTCACGATACAAGCGTTGACTATCTTTTAGAAAGAACGAACAACACAAAACCATACGACAAAATGAAATAGGGTCAGCAGGGGGAATACTTTTCACTTATTACGACATTTTATAGTTCGCTATATGCGTAAGTAGACGGTCTGTAAAAATAAAGTTATTTAAAATCCAACGAATGATTTATTTCACTCGTTGGATTTTGAATTTACAAATTATTCAGGTTAGTTGTCAATATATCAATTCCTCTCATTGAAACACCGAGATAATATCTTTCGGTTACTTTTCCGCTGGCGTGTCCCATTTGATTACACAATATATGTGTAGGTGTATTCATTTCTGCAAGCCTTGTTCCATATGTGTGACGAAGATAATGATATTTAAACTCTATATTTAGTTTTTCTTTGATGGTTCGTGAATGAAATTTCATAGAATTAACTGTCTGTATTTTTCCAGTTGGTAAGCAATTTACAAGTTCCAATGATGATATTTTTTCACAGTTAATGTCAGTTATAAATGTTTGATTTTGTTCACGCTGTTCTTTCAAAAACAGTTCATACTCGTCTTTTTGTTGTCTCAATGATAAAAGATATTCTTTCATTTTATCGCTTAAATAAATCGTTCTTCGAGCGTTTCTCGTTTTTAACGGTACAAGTTTAATAAGCCCCTCTTGATATTGCATTTGTCTGTCAATAATAATTACACCATTTTCTAAATCAACATTGTTCCATTTCAATCCGTAGCACTCATTTATGCGTAAACCGCAGTTTTTTCCTAACATATATGCAGTTTCAGCATTTGAGCCA
The DNA here is from genome assembly GCA_964495955.1 of uncultured Faecalibacterium sp. Taxonomy (GTDB): domain Bacteria; phylum Bacillota; class Clostridia; order Oscillospirales; family Acutalibacteraceae; genus UBA6857. The sequence continues at coordinate 21,391 of CAZBXS010000004.1, read as the reverse complement.
CCGAAATAATCATCTAACAACAGTATTTCCTCTTCACTAAAGACAATAATATCATCGTCATCATCAATCTTTCTTTTAGGCATATGAATTCTTATGTCTTTGTTAATGCACAGTTTGTTATATGTATCCACTTCAAGATAATTTCTTGAATATGCCTGACCGAATAATAAATAAAACATTTTCAAAAACGATTCAACATATGAATAAGCACGACCTTCAACATAGTACAAATACGAAAGATAATCATTGATTTCTGCAACGCTTATGCCATCAACGAATCTATTGCCGAATTTAACGGATAAATGATTATTCCATAAACTTTCTTGTTTTCTTATCGTAGAATATGCTTTTCCGTTTCTACCTGTGTCGCAATATTCACTATAAACTTCTTGCATTGTCATTCTTTGTTTAGGTTTTTCTTTTTTGCTTGCTTCTAATTTTATTATTGCAATTTGTCTTGCTTTTACAGCGGATTTTTGAGTTTTAAACGGTTGTCCGTTTTCGTCCTTCGTTCGCTTAAAATTTCGTCTTTTTCCTTCGATTGTTTGTGTAAAGCGATATCCCCAATTTCCGTTTTCAAGTTGATAAACACCAACTTCTTTTTGATTATACTGTTTCATTTTGTCCTCCTAAGATTTACTTAGGACACATTAAAGTCATTGTTTTTTGTTTTATTCAGTACACAAATTGTCTTAAAAAATACGGCTTTTCCATTGTACATATAGTGTTTGAGAGTGTACAGCATTGTTTCAGTTCACGAAATGGCAAGAGACGAAGCCAGACACGGCAAGGCATTTGAGGGACTTCTTAAGAGATATTTCGGTTAAGAAAAGCAAAATAAAAGGGGAGAGCGGAGTGATCCGCTCTCGTTTGCATTTTTAGTGATATTTTAATTTTGGTATCTGTCAAGTTGAATGAAAACGGTTAATGGTGCGACAATCTTAAAATGTACTTTTTGGCACAAAAAGCAGTGGCGATTATTGTCATTGTTATGCATTAGTTTACTCTTCAAAAATGTAATCTAAGTCGTTAATGTAGTCACGTGCCTCGTTTTTATAATCGTTGATGGTGTATTTCAGCTGTTGAAAAGAACCTGTAGGTTCTTGACAGAAGTCAAAGAATGAACCGGTTGTTGTGTAAAATCCTTTTAGGTTTGGATAATGTTCATAGTCGGAGTAACTTTCACTTAGCTCTTTCATCTGCGATTTAGCGGTATCCAAAGCATTTTGTGCTTCTTCGATTTTGCCATTGACAATATACGAACTTGTAACAATTACTACGCATAATGAAAACAGATCATTATCCATCATTTCAAAAATGTTTTCGCCTTCTTTGATAAGTTCCGATTTTTCACTATATGATAATGTAAACCAATCCTTGTCCGTAACATCTGCCATTATATATCCGACGCCGTTATTAAGTTCATCTTCGCTTAACGAAAGGCTTAGTGCAAGGTGTGATACACCGTCGTCAAGAATTTCGTCTTCTTCATAAATGCCTAAGCGCCAAGCTTCATAAACATCAGTGCCGAATTGTTCGGTAATTTTGTAAGCGGTATTTACATTTTCATAAGCCACCTTTGACACTTCAAAAGCTTTTTTGTTTCCGTTGCCACAGGCGGTCATAACGATACACATTGTTAATACTAAAGTAATTGCGATAAGTTTTTTCATTGTCTTTGTCTCCTTATATATTGTTAATTTTTCCTTATATTTTAATACACTCCGTAAACTTCACCCCTAACGGTGTCGAAAGATACTATTCCGTCGGTGAATTCGACTTCGACATCGTTTCCGTCTTTGTCGGTGACGCCTACGAATTTGCCGTTATGATAAAGTCGGCATTTTCCGCCGTTATTAGACTTGACAGTACCTTTTTTCAAACGGCATTCGCTCCATTCGAAGCTGACTTCGAAATTCCCTCTTGCCACAAGTCCCGCAACTTCTCCGAGCGACCATTCTTTCGGAAGCGCAGGGAGAAAGTCAATATATCCGTTATGACTTTGCATCAGCATCTCTATAACCGCTGCGGTGTATCCGAAATTTGCGTCAATTTGGAACGGCGGGTGGTTTGTAAACAGGTTGGGGTACACATTTGATTTTATCAGCGCCTTGATGAGTTCGTGGCATTTTTCGCCGTCTCGAAGTCGGGCGTATTCCGCAATTTTAAGTGCCTGCGACCAACCTGGCCCGCCTGTACCACGATCGGCAAGTGACTTTTTCGCTGCTTTGAACTGCTCTTGAGTTTTAAATGCGTTGAACGGGTACAAGCCGAGTAAATGCGATGTGTGGCGGTGGTGCTTTTTGATGTTGAGACGGGGGTATGAAAGTTTGGAAAATTTGTCCTCGTCGTACCATTCGTTTATCATGCCGTGTTTTCCGATATTTATGGGTTTAAGTTTCGGCGTGATTTCTTTTATTTTCTCGATAAGTTCGCAGTTTACCGAGCTTTCGAAGCCGTTTTCTTTGAGTGCTTCGGCAGCTTGTACGGTGTTTTTGAAAAGATCCTCTATGATAGTTTGGTCATATGTACAACCTGATGTGAGCGGCCCATGTTCAGGTGACAAAGACGGAGATACGGCGTACCTGTCGTTTTCCTTTTCGTACACCAACGCCTGTACCCAAAGCAAAGAACATTCTTCTAAAACAGGATAAATCTTGTCTTTCAGAGCGTCCAAATCTTTCGTAAATTCGTAGTATTCATAGCAGTTGTGCATGAGAAATGCGCCGTTTGTCGGTGCCCAACCCCAATGCCAATCGCTACCGGGATTTACCATACCGAACGGGTTTACCTGCGTGTGAACCACCCAGCCGGTCGGTTTGTCGGTATCGGGTGTGCCGTCCGCTTTATTTTCGCCGATACCCATAGTTTTGTTCGCAACATAACGTCCGGGTTTTCTCAGACTTTCCGCAAAATCCAAAAGGGGAGGAACCGTTTCGGAAAGATTGGCGGTCAGGGCAGGGAAGTAGTTCATCTGTAAATTGATATTAAGATGATAGTCGCTGTTCCAAATAGGGTTGTTTATCGAGTTCCAAATGCCTTGTAAATTCGCAGGGAGAGAACCTTCACGTGAGGACGAAATGAGAAGATACCGTCCGTAATCAAACAGTGTGCTTTCGATTTCGGGACGGTTTTGTCCACGTGAATATCCCTTTAAAAGTTTAGATGTCGATTCGGTTTGCTCGCTTTGACCGATGTTAAGTTTTACACGGCCCATGAGTGACTTGAAATCGTCGAGATGCCTTTTAAATAACTGATTAAATGTCATTTGAGACGCTTTTTTTATGTACGTGATACTTTCTTCAAGAGGGTCGGCGTCTCTTCTGTATTCGGGATAGGAACATGAGTAGTTCGTAGCACAACTCATAAGTACGGTAGCTTCAAAACAGCCTGTGAGATGAATTCCGTTTTCATCGGAAGTGACACTGCCGTCATCACCGGGAACTACGCACAAAGCACAGCCGTATTTCAGCGAATTTGCGTTTTCGCTTTTCGGTTTTCCGTCGCCGATGTTACCGTTGACCGTACCGGAAAGATAAGCACAGGCATTTTCATATGTAACCCGTCCGTTTTGTTCCGACTGAAGTGTAAGCGTAAAATCGAGGGTTTCATCGCCGATAGCTTCGATTTTTCCGACGAAAACATTGTCGGGATAGCTGATAAAATAGTGTCTGTTTTGGCTGTATGCGCCCTTGCTTGTCGAGACCATGCACGAGCCTGTTTCAAGGTCGAGGTCACGAATGTATGTTCCCTGTTGGTTAGGTACTTCGCTTTCGAAATTTATATAAATGTTTCCCAGTGACTGAAATGAGCCGAAGCCTTTTTCATTACCGCAAAGTTCGTCCATTTTTCTTACTGCGGATTTTCTGTCGCCTTTTTCAAGTAGCGACTGTATTTCACGAAATGCCTTTCCGTTATCGGAGTTTGATATTCCGTAGTTGTTTCCCTCGACTTCGTGTCCGCCCGACCAAAGCGTTTTTTCGTTAATTTGTATAAGTTCGCATTGAAGTCCGCCGAAAATTTTTGCGCCTATCTTTCCGTTGCCGAGAGGAAGAGCTTCTCTTTCCCAGCCGAAATAGTTATATGAAGCGGGCTTGTCGTAACAAAGGTACATTTTGATCCTCCTTAAATTTTGAAGTCATCGCTTGTGAAAGTTGCTTGTTTTATCGGTCTTTTCGGCCGTCTTTTGAGCGGATCGTATTCATAATTACGGCAAGTCGAATCCGGTCGCATTATCCCGTTCTTTTTGCAGAGAACTTTATCTTTATCGGCACTAAGCCGTCCGTTGAGACAGTTTTCACAAACTTTGCCGTATGCGTTTTTGTCAATCAGCTTTTGTTTCAATTTCGTCATTCCTTTTCTTTTTCGGTACAGGTGAATGTTGCTTTTTCAAAAAGTATAACATAAACCTGACCGTTTTTCAATATTTACGCTTTGAATTGAAAGAATAATCGCTGACGAGAAATACACAGGAAGTCAAAAGCATGGCTATGCTGACCGAAAACGAACTTTCACTGACGGGCGACGAGATACCTGCGCTGACGGAAACTGCGTTAATTTCCTGTGGAAACAGTTTTAAAAGAAAATCGGATATTATCGCCGAAAGTCCGGCACTGACGAGCCTTGAAGTGAAAAAGAGTTTCATGTCAAGACCCGATTTTTTTATGCAGTCGTATATTTGACAGTGTACGGATATTCCGCCCCATGCCGTAACACCGGCTATAAGCGGAATACTCGAAAATTTGGCGAGGCGTTCGCAGCCTGTTGTAACTTCTAATGTTCCGCTCAAAACATCAATAACCGTGCGGTTCGAAATTGCGGCTTCAAGGACGCTTTCGAAACAGGCGAATATTATAACGAATGTACATATACCTATCATGGACGATGCACAAACGGAACCTGCTTTGAAAAAAGCCGACGGTATGTCGGAATGTACTTTATCATATGTACCGCCACTGTCGAAATCCGATAAAAACCTACTGAGAATTCCCAAAATAAAATTTGAAAGGAGAACAGAAAAATATATGATATATCCGATGTTTTTGTTGCCGAAAAAAGTCTCGCCGAGAATGCCGACAGCGAATGCAGGGCCCGGATTTACACAAAATAAAAGGAGCCTTTGGGACTGATTTTGAGAAATTACGCCTTTTTCATAAAGCTGTTTTGTCATTTTTGCTCCGACGGGGAAACCGCCGAGACAGCTCATTATAAAAACAGCAGTCGCACATTGCGGAAGAGAAAACAGAAAATTCGATATTTTCTCCGAAAGTTTAAATTTTCTCTCGAAAATTCCGCTTTCCGCCATAAATGATGACAAAAATAAAAACGGAAAAAGTGACGGTATTACCGTCTGAGTACAAATATTCAGAGCGTGTGACACACCGTTTTTACTTTCGGGTGCCCATAGGCTTAAAAGTACACACATTCCAAAACACGACAAGACGAGAAAAGTATATTTGATTTTTTCGCTTAAAACTAAAGACAGCTTTTTATTCATACATACACCCCGAATAACAGACTTTGTTAGATACTATGCCGAAAAAGTATTTTTTATTTTAGTTTGTCATAGTATTTGAAAAAGGGGGAATACAGATGAACAAAATTACCCGACTACAAAATAATGTCATATCGCCCGTTATGAGAGAAATAAAATGTACCCAAATTACCCTGTACGACAACAGAAAAGCTATAATCGACGGTGCGAAATGTATTGTCGAATACACGCCCGAAAGCGTAAAATTCGCACTGTGTGAAAAGTGCCTTAAAATCAGCGGTTACGCTTTGACGATCAAAACTTTGTGCGACGGGATAATAACCGTCGACGGCGAAATACTGTCTGTAGATTTTTCATCGTGAGGTAAATATGACAGAGAAATTTTCCGAAATCCTGAAAGGGTACATAAGCGTAAAAGCGAACGGAGGCTTTAGCGAAAAGTTCTTGAATTTGTGTTCGGAAGAAAAAATCGAAATACGTGATATAAAGTATGTAGGAAAAGATATTTTCTTTTTTACACGTCCGACATACTATCGGCGTTTGAAAAAAATCGCCGCTTTATCCGGTATGAATATAAAAGTTTACGGCAGATTCGGCTTGCCGTTTTTTGTCAAAAAGCATCGGGAAAGACTTGCCTTGGTAATTTGTCTTGCATTTGGCATATGCTTTATTTCTTTCATGTCAACGAGAATTTGGACAGTTACTGTTACCGGAAACAGCAAAGTGTACGATACCGAGATAATATCTGAATTTGAAAAGCTCGGGCTGTATACGGGGGTGAGAAAAAGAGATGTAGATGTAATTTCTATACAAGACAAATTTCTGTCCGAATTTTCAGACAAAATTATATGGGTATCGGTAAATATCGAGGGAATGTCAGCCGAAATCGAAATACGTGAAACTCAAAAAGCTAAGGCTCATTCGGACGGGAAACCCTGTAACATAGTAGCGGCATTCGACGGAACGATAATGCTTATGCGTACATATTCGGGAACTGCCGTTGAAAGCGTCAAAAACGGCGTAAGAAGAGGAGATCTTCTCATCAGCGGTATTGTCGAATATTATGACGGAGCACTCAATTTTGTTGAAGCCAGAGGCGAAATTGCCGCAAAGCACACTGTAAAAGTTCAGACAAAAATGGAAAATACGGAAAAACGGGCATATACAAGTCAGAAAAATCGATATTCTATGAGTGCGTTCGCCTGTACGCTTTTTGAAAAAGAAAGCAAAACCGAAAACAGCGAGGTCACAACAGCTGAATTTTCGGCGTATCTCAACTCGGTGAAATTGCCTTTTTCGTACATGAGAATGGTTGAGACAAATTACGTTTCGTCTGACAGTGAAAGTGATTATTCTTTATTGTACTTATTGACAAAGTACATGAGCGAAGTTGAAGAAAAAACGAAAAATTCCGATGTAATCAGCGTAAAAACAAAAATCGGCGGTGACAAAGGGAACGCAAAAATAACAGGGGAAATCGAGTGCGTCGATTTTGTCGGAAAAAGCGTCCCGATAAACATAAAAAACGAATAAACACACAAAAATATGTTGAAATTATCTAAAATTTGATTTATAATATCAGCAGTAAAAAGGAAAGTGGGCGTTCTCTTGTTTGAAAAATCGCTAAGCGTTGAAAGAATGGAACAGGCAGTCAGCCTGTTCGGAAGTTTCGATGAAAATATATCTTTGATTGAAAAAGAATTTTCGGTCAAAACCGTATGCCGTGGAACAGATATAAAAGTTCAAGGCGAAGCCGAAGATGTTGAAAAGGCGGTTCGTGCCATAAACGGACTGTTACTTCTTATCAATAAAGGCGAACAGCTCAACGACCAGAATGTTCGCTATGTAATTTCAATGGTCAATGAAGGCAACGACGAAAAACTCGGCGAAATGTCCGGCGACAGCATTTGTATCACTTCAAAAGGAAAACCCGTCAAAGCCAAAACGCTCGGACAGAAGAAATACATCGAAGCGATAAATAACAACACTATTGTTTTCGGTATCGGCCCTGCCGGTACGGGCAAGACTTATCTTGCCGTCGCTTTGGCTGTGCGTGCCTTTAGAGCGAAAGAAGTCAACAGGATAATTCTCACAAGACCTGCGGTTGAAGCGGGCGAAAAGCTCGGCTTTTTGCCCGGCGACCTTCAACAAAAAGTCGACCCGTACCTGAGACCTTTATATGATGCGCTTTTCGATATGCTCGGCACCGAGAGCTTTCAAAAGTACCAAGAGCGTGGAAGTATAGAAGTTGCACCTCTTGCTTATATGCGAGGCAGGACGCTTGACGACAGCTTCATAATTTTGGACGAAGCACAAAATACTACAGCAGAACAGATGAAAATGTTCCTGACCCGTCTCGGATTTAATTCTAAGATAGTCGTTACGGGAGATATAACACAAATCGACTTGCCCGACGGCAAAAAATCGGGACTTGTCGAAGTAATTAAAATACTGAAAAATGTCGACGATATCAAAACGGTGAGGTTTTCCGAAAAAGACGTCGTTAGACATAAACTTGTACAGGATATAATAAAAGCATATGATAAATATGAGGAGGGTAAAAGAAATGACAGACACAGTAAAAGTAATAATTTCAAGAAGCAGCAAGATAGTTAAAGTTCCCACGGGTATGAGAATGCTCGTCAGACGTTGTTGCCATGCAGTTTTGGTCAACGAAAAATTCGAAGGTTCAGCCGAAATCAGCGTTCGCTTCGTAAATGATGAAGAAATCCACAGGCTTAATAAACAGTACCGAAATATAGACAGGTCGACCGACGTACTTTCGTTCCCGCTCGGTGAAAACGGCGTGTACGACATAAATAACGATACAGGCGCAAAAATGCTCGGAGATATCGTAATTTCAATGGATCACGCAACGGCACAGGCTGAAATGTACGGACACTCGCTTGAAAGAGAAGTCGGATTTTTGACTGTACATTCAATGCTTCACCTACTCGGATACGATCACGAAGACGGCGGACTTGAAGCTGTAAGAATGAGAGAAAAAGAGGAAACCGTCCTCACTCAGCTCGGATTTAAGAGAAACGAAAGTTACTACATGGACGGGGAATGAGCCTAATGGATAAAATCAAAGGTTTATTGCTTAGTTTTAAGTACGCTTTTTGCGGAATATGGACGGCGATAAAAAACGAAAGAAACATGAGAATACATATAGTTTGTATGATATATATGTACTCGTTTCTCTGTTTCACCGATTGGTTCGCTTTGACAAGGCAGGACTGGGCACTTATCTTTATCGCAAACGCCATTGTTCTTATGGGCGAACTGATAAATACGGCGATCGAAAGCGTTGTTGATCTCGTAACTGCCGAGAAAAAGCCGCTTGCGAAAATTGCGAAAGACACAGCCGCCGGTGCTGTACTTGTCGGTGCGATATTTGCCGTATGTGTCGGTGTTTCGGTACTCGGTCAGAAAGAAGCGTTCGTGAAATTGTTCGACTATTTTTCGACGCATATATTATCGCTCGTTATTTTCGTCATCAGCTTTGCTCTTGCCTGCGTTTTTATGCTGTGCGGATTTCCTAAAGTGAAAGGTAAAGAAAACAAATGAAAATTTATATCAATATTATTTGGGCACTTGTCGGTTTTGCCGTTGCACTTTTCGGCCTCGGCATTTGGAAAGAAAAATTCAAGTTTATATCGGAAAAAATAAATTCCGCAGGGTATTCCGATTCGAAAGGCTTTAGCGAATTTTTCGGAAAAGCGGTTATTTTTCTCGGTGCCGTGACACTCGCATCGGCGGTGATTTGCTTTAATTCGCCGAGTTATATTCCCGTTTCGGTTTTATTGAATGTATTGACGGTAGTTTATTTTGTACTTGAAAGTTTTCATCTTAAGAAGAAATATCAATAATTTTTCGGCGTACAGCTTGTTTGTGCGCCGATTTTAATGCGTTCAGTGTAAGCGAACGTTCGGGCACCCCTTAGCACTTTGCCTACGGCAAGCGCACGGGGTACCGCTCGCATTCGCTTGCCGCCCTGCTACGCACCCCGGCACCCACCCGCTTTTCTAACCCACCCATTCCAAAACGCCCCACACCTATTGACAAAACTTGAGTACGGTAATATAATTACCGCAAACAAAGAAGAGAAGGAGACAGTGAAATGTTTACACTTGCAACAAGGGTATCGTCATTTCTGCTATCGCTTATAACAATGATCGGTTGCATGATAGGCGTACCGACAAATCCGAAAGGCGACGAAATCGACATGTCGAAGTTCGAACTCGTTTTCGAAGATGAATTCGAAGGCGATGAAATCGACAGCAGTATTTGGCAACCTCACCAAAACTCTACGTCCGATAACACAATCAACCGCCAAGGCGGTCACTGGAACGAGAAATTAGCGGAAGTCAGAGACGGAAATCTTCACATCTATACGAAATATCTCGAAAACGGTGTCAACGATGGCGACCCTGCCGGCTGGTATTCGGCGGCGTTCGATACTCAGGGACGGCTTGAACAGACTTACGGCTATTTTGAAATTCGTTGTATCTGTCCGCAGGCTACAGGCATTTGGTCGGCGTTTTGGCTCTACAGTGACGGCGTTTGCAATGTTGATGGATCGGGCGAAGACGGAGCGGAAGTCGACATATACGAAAGTGCTTTTTATAACAAGTCTTTCAGACAAAACCGAGTTTCCCATAACGTCCATTACGACGGATACGAGTTTCCGACAATGAGAAGCTGTATAGGAAGACAGTATCTCGTCACCGACCGTGACCCTTATACTCAGTATAATACATACGGCGTTGAGTGGAACGAGGACGAATATATCTTCTATATAAACGGCGTCGAATCTTACAGAACGAGCCTCGGAGGTACATCGAAAGTTCCCGAATTTATGATAATCTCATCTGAAGTCGGCGGTTCGGGCGGTGTCAGCGATAAAAGCTGGGCAGGCCCTGCGATAGACGAACACGGAAAGGACTATGTAGCCGATTTCGTTATAGATTATGTAAAAGTTTATAAGTACAAATAAAGTGAAAGAGTGCGATGTTAAAACCGCACTCTTAATTTTGTCTTTCAACTCTTGTGTACAATTTATAAAATTTTGTAAAATTACAACTAAATACAGTGGTATCTATTGAAATTAAAACTAAAAAGTGATACAATTCTACAGAATATAAATTACAATGAGTTATTGTGTCACTTGGAGGATAACAGTGTTGAAAAATATAGAAAAAAACTCCGATTTTTTAGTAGGCGATGACGAACTGAAAAAACAGGACGAATATATGTCGCTTGTTAAGATGATACTGTCATCGAGAATTTACGGACGAACTCCGACGGCTTTTGTTCACACATACGGCTGTCAGGGCAACGTTTCCGACGGCGAAAGAATTAAGGGTATGCTCGAAAAAATGGGTTATGAATTTGTCGAAGAACCCGAAAATGCCGATTTGGTACTTTATAATACCTGCGCTATAAGAGAACACGCCGAGGACAGAGTTTTCGGAAATTTGGGTGCTCTTAAGCCGTTAAAAAAGAAAAATCCCGACATGATAGTTGCTCTTTGCGGTTGCATGACCCAACAGCAACACATAGCCGACAGAATATACAAAAGTTTTCCGTACGTAAATCTTTTGTTCGGAACGCATGTAATTCACAGGTTGCCCGAACTTTTATACCGCAATCTTTCTACGGGAAAGCGTGTTTTCGAAATCCCCGACAGTGACGGCTGTATTGCCGAGGGATTACCGATACACCGAGACGGCAGTTTCAAAGCGTGGCTTCCGATAATGTACGGGTGCAATAATTTTTGCAGTTACTGCATAGTACCTTATGTCAGAGGTCGTGAGAGAAGCCGAAATTTCGATGCGGTCGTAAACGAAGCGAAATGCCTTGTCGCACAAGGTTACAAAGAAATTACGCTTTTGGGACAAAATGTCAATTCATATAACCGAGAACTCGGAGAAGAATACAGATTTCCGGCACTTTTGAGTGCGATTAACGATATCGAAGGAGACTTTGTTATCAGGTTTATGACATCAAACCCGAAAGATTGCACAAAAGAATTGCTTGATACTATGGCAAGGTGCGAAAAGGTTGCAAAACATCTGCACTTACCCGTACAAAGCGGTAACAGCAGAGTGCTTTCGGCAATGAACAGAAAATACGACAGAGAAAAATACCTCGAACTGATTGATTACGCTTACAAAGTAATGCCCGATCTTTCGCTGACGAGCGATATAATCGTCGGCTTCCCCGGAGAGACTTACGAAGAATTTTGCGACACATTGAGCCTTGTAGAAAAGGTTAAATATACTTCTCTTTACACATTCATTTTTTCCGCAAGAAAAGGTACAAAAGCATACAGTATGCCCGATTCCGTTTCAAGAGAAGAAAAAGGAAAGTGGTTTAAAGAACTGACCGACTTGCAGGAAAAGATAGCCGGCGAAAGAACGGCAAGAATGAAAGACAGAGTATACAGGGTACTTTGTGAAGAAAAAGCAAAAAGAGACGGCTTCATATCCGGCAGAACGGACGGAAATGTTATCGTCGAATTCCCGGCTGACGAAAGTGTTATCGGTACTTTTCAAAACGTAAAAGTTACCGAATGCAAGACATGGATAGTCAACGGCGAACTTTGTTAAAATATGTTAAATAAGCTATATGCTTAAGAATAGAAAGGAAAGAAATTATGGACATCATCAAGATGACGAGAGATCTCGGCGCCGCAATTCAGCAGGACGAGAGATACCTCAAATTCACCAAAGCAAGAGAAGACAACGAGAACGACAAGGAACTCATGGATCTTATCGGCGAAATTCAACTTGTACAGATGAACTTCCAGCAGGAAGCGGGCAAGGAAGACGCCGACGAAGAAAAGCTCAAGGGCTACAACGAGACATTCGAAAAGCTCTATGCGAAATTCATGGGTAACGAAAAGATGAAAGCGTACGAAGAAGCAAGAGCTGAAATCGACGCTCTCATGAACGACGTTATGCAACTTCTCGGACTTTGCGTAAACGGCGAAGACCCCTACACTTGCGAAATTCCCAAGGAAGATCACCACGATTGCGGTGGCGAGTGCTCAAGCTGCTCAGGCTGTCACTGATTAAAAAATCAACACACGTCGGTGAAAATCGGCGTGTGTTGAGATGTTCTTTTTGTACATATAAACATGTACGAAAAACAAAGAAAGTTCAAATTTGAGAGGGATTGAAATGGCTGATATTACCCCGATGATGCAACAATATATGGAAATAAAGAAGGATTATCCCGATACGATATTGATGTACCGTCTCGGAGACTTCTATGAAATGTTTTATGACGACGCCTTAGTCGCATCGAAAATACTCGAACTTGTTTTGACCGGACGTGCGTGCGGTCAGGGAGACAGAGCACCCATGTGCGGAGTTCCGTTTCACAGCGTCGATTCATATATTGCAAAACTTGTCAGCCACGGGCACAAGGTCGCAATATGCGAACAGGTCGAAGATCCTGCGACGGCGAAAGGGATAGTTAAACGTGACGTTGTCAGAATTATAACCCCCGGAACCGTCATTGAAAACACAATGCTCGACGAGGGCAAAAACAACTATCTTGCGGCACTCGTCGTCATAGAAAACAGCGTCGGGATGTGTTTTGTAGACGTATCGACGGGAAAACTCGAACTGACATCGTTCGAAAAGAAAAAGTACGAAACGGACATTATAAATGAATTTACACGTTTTCGTCCGAGTGAAATTATAATCAATAACGAAGTCACGTTAAACTCAAAACTCACCGATTTTATCTCGTCTTTTAACGTCGCTTCAACCTGTGACATACTCCCGGACGAAGATTTTGATTTTGAAAATTGCAAGCGAATTGCCGCCGATAAGTTTTCCGTTGAAAAGCTCGGCGAAATGTCGCTTTTAAATGATAGAACCGCCATATGCGCTCTCGGTGCAACGCTAAAGTATTTAAAGAAAATGCAGAAAAACGACTTGGAAAATATTACCGAGATCGAATATTTTTCCGACAGTCAGTTTATGCGTTTGGATCATTGGTCAAGGCGAAATCTCGAAATAACCGAAACCATGCGTTCAAGAGAAAAAAGAGGTTCGCTCCTTTGGGTACTGGATAAAACGAAAACGCCCATGGGAAAACGTCTTTTGAGAGAATGGCTTGATAAACCGCTCGTAAATCACCTTAAAATAATCACAAGACAAAATGCTGTTGCCGAACTTACCGACAAACCCATTGACAGCGACGATATAAGACGTGCACTTAGCGGAGTGTATGATCTCGAAAGGCTGATGACGAGAATACTTTATAAATCCGCTAACGCAAAAGAACTCAACGCCTTGAAAGTAACGGCACAGTCCCTGCCCGAAATTAAGAAAGTTACAGCTAACTTTTCGTCGGCTGCACTTAAAGGGATTTTCAGGGATATTGATACTCTCGACGATATAAGCGAACTTATATCCGCCGCAATAGTCGACGATCCGCCGTTTACTGTCCGTGAAGGCGGAATGATCAGAGACGGCTTCAACTCCGAACTTGACGAACTTCACGATATAGATCGCAACGGAGCGGATTACATAGCGAAAATGCAGTTAGCCGAACAGGAAAGAACCGGTATTAAAAAGCTGAAAATCGGATTTAACAAAGTTTTCGGATACTATATCGAAGTCTCAAATTCGTTTAAAGATTATGTACCGAAAGAATATATAAGAAAACAGACCCTTGTCAATTGCGAAAGATATATTACACAGGAACTTAAAGATTTCGAAGCTAAAATACTCACCGCAAGAGATAAGATGGTAAGGCTTGAATACGAAATTTTCTGTCAGGTACGTGATAAAATATCCGAAGAATTCAGGAGAATACAGACCACAGCCCGTGCACTTGCGTATCTTGACGTACTGTGTTCATTGGCTTTGGTTGCCGAAGAAAACGGATATGTTTGCCCCGAAATTACGACCGACAGCGTTATAAATATTAAAGACGGAAGACACCCGGTAGTCGAAAAAATGCTGAAAAATGCGCCGTTTGTTCCGAACGATACGCTTTTAAACTGCGCAGACGACCGCTGTGCTATAATCACAGGGCCCAATATGGCGGGTAAATCGACATACATGCGTCAAGTTGCGCTGATATGTCTCATGGCTCAGATAGGCTCGTTTGTACCTGCGAAAAGTGCCCGTCTCGGCGTTGTCGATGCGATATTTACACGTGTCGGTGCATCGGACGATTTGGCGTCGGGTTCGTCGACATTCATGGTCGAAATGAGCGAAGTTGCGAGCATAATGAAAAACGCAACAGCCGACAGTT
>CAZBXS010000004.1:0-6605 GCA_964495955.1 uncultured Faecalibacterium sp. | reverse complement strand
ATAATTTTGGACGAAATCGGTCGTGGCACATCGACATTTGACGGCATGAGCATAGCGAGAGCTGTTGTCGAATTCGTTTCCGACAAGAAAAAGCTCGGCGCAAAAACGCTCTTTGCTACGCACTATCACGAGCTTACCGAACTTGAAAATACGGTCAGCGGAGTTAAAAATTATAATATATCCGTCAAAAAGCGTGGGGATAACATAACGTTCCTCAGAAGAATAATTCGAGGCTGTGCCGACGGAAGCTACGGTATAGAAGTTGCGAAACTTGCCGGAGTGCCGAATTCGATAGTCAACCGAGCGAGAGTTATTCTCTCGGAGCTTGAAAGCGGAAATGTTGTTCCTACTGTGTCATTTTCGTCTTTCGGTACAGATGACGAAACCGAAGAAACCGAACTTCAAATCTCGATGGCAAGCAATATCGCCGATGAAATATATGACGAACTTAAAAATATAGACGCAGACACACTGACGCCGATTGAAGCGATGAATGTACTTTATAAACTCATCGGAAAAGTAAAGAATTCATAAAAACGAAAGGGGAGAGCGACTTGCCGAAAATCAGAGTGTTACCGAAAAATATATCAGACCTTATCGCAGCAGGCGAAGTCGTCGAACGCCCTGCGAGCGTTATGAAGGAGCTTCTCGAAAACTCGATAGATTCGGGAGCTACGGTCATAACAGCCGAAATTATGAACGGCGGTATTAAATTTTTGCGTGTAACTGACAACGGCTGCGGAATTTCGAGAGAAGATGTTCCAACGGCGTTTATCAGCCACGCTACGAGCAAAATTAAATCAGCCGAAGACCTCGACGGAATATTTACCCTCGGTTTCAGGGGCGAAGCTCTCGCTTCGATTTGCGCCGTCAGCAAAGTCGACGTACTGACGAAATCCGAAAACGAAGATACGGGCACTCACTACTGCATAGAGGGCGGAGATGAGATTGCCTATGAAGAAGCCGGTTGTCCGAACGGTACGACAATAGTTGTAAGCGATATTTTTTATAATACACCGGCGAGAATGAAGTTTTTGAAGAAAGACGTTTCCGAAGCAAACGCCGTTTCGGCTATTATCGACAAAATCGCACTGTCTCACCCTGAGATAAGTTTCAGGTTTATCCGAGACGGGAAACAGGTCATGCTCACTAACGGCAAAAACGATCTTGTATCGACCGTTTACAGCGTCCTCGGAAAAGAACTGTCACTTTCGATGATACCGGTAAATTATGAACTTGACTGTGTATCGGTCAGCGGACTTATAACAAAACCCGTATCTTGCCGAGCGACAAGAGGAATGCAGTTTTCGTTTCTCAATAACAGATATATTAAATCGACAACGGTTATGGCGGCTTTGGAACAAAGCTATAAAAATTCCGTAATGGTCGGAAAATTCCCTGCTTGTGTACTTAATATCAAAGTCGACCCGTCGTTTGTCGATGTCAACGTTCATCCGACCAAAACGGAGGTTCGTTTTAGCAACGAAAAACTCATTTTCAACGCTGTATATTACGCTTGTACCAACGCTTTGAATAACCTCGACACCCGTGTTAAAGCGGACATAACGAGAAAAGCACCGCCGACATATACAAAAGATATACAGCCGCAGTATTCACAAATTAAAATGCAGGAAAGGGTCAACGACAACTTTTGGAAAAACCTGACCGGCAGTGAATACCGCTCAACTGTGAGCGATTTTTCAGACGTAGAAAACAATTCATATGTACCGAAAAAAGAGAAAGAACCGTCATTTTTAGACGAATTTTATAAAAAGCAAGCCGAGAAAAAAACTGTTACAGATAATGAATTCGTTCCCGAAACGAAGAATGTACAGGCGAGCGCCAGCGAAAACCCGACCGTAAAAGAAGAATTGGCGGTCAGCGAAAATTTAAAAAATACGACCGTCGATTTCGTCGATGAAGAAAAAGCGAAAATACCGATAAAACTCGTCGGAGAGGCGTTTAAAACTTATATAATCGTCGAATACGGCGAAAAGTTAATTTTAATCGACAAGCACGCCGCTCATGAAAGAATGATTTTCAACAAATTAAAAAACAGCGAACTGCCGTCTCAGTATTTATTCACACCTATAACCGTTTCTTTGAGCAAAGAAGAATATTCGGCAATTCTCGAAAATACCGAATTGCTCAAAAAAGTCGGATATACAGTCGAAGATTTCGGCGTCGGAACAGTCGTTGTACGAGAATGCCCGAACGTGATAAAAAGCGAGGATATTAAATCGCAAATATCCGAAATTGCCGGATACTTAGTCGAAAATAAAAGCGATATCGAAACCGAACGTATAGATTGGCTGTTTCACTCGGCGGCTTGCCGTGCGGCGATAAAAGCGGGTGACAGAACAGACGCATATGAACTTGAAAAATTCGCAGAAACCTTGCTTGAAGACGAAAGCATACGCTATTGTCCTCACGGAAGACCCGTGCTGATAGAATTAACACGCAGTGAAATAGAAAAACAGTTCGGACGCATACAGTAAAGAGGTGAGGAAGTGGAAAAGATATTCGTTGTTGCCGTTGTAGGCCCTACGGCTTCCGGAAAAACGGGACTCGGAGTGAAACTTTGCGAGCATTACGGCGGCGAAGTCGTTTCCGCCGACTCAATGCAAGTTTACAAGTACATGGACATCGCAACGGCGAAACCCACCGAAGAAGAAAAACGGAACATTCCCCATCATGTCATGGATTTTGTCGAACCGACCGAAAATTACAGCGTAGCTCGCTATAAATCGGACGCAGAAAAAGCCATATCCGATATCGTCTCAAGAGGAAAACTTCCGATAATTGTCGGCGGTACGGGGCTTTATGTCGACTCGCTTTTGGACAATGTCGAATTTTTCGATGTCGGAGCCGATGAAAAACTCAGACGTGAGTTATACGAAAGAGCCGAAAAAGAGGGTACAGACAGCCTGTACGCCGAACTAAAAAAAATCGACCCCGAAAGTGCCGAAAAGATACATTTGAATAATTTGAAAAAAATCACACGTGCACTCGAATTTTATTACACTACCGGGAAAACCATCAGCGAACAGGTCAGGCTTTCAAAACTCACAGGTTCGCCGTACGAAAGCGTTATTATAGGTCTTACGTCAAACGACAGACAGTTTTTATATAACAGGATAAACACCCGTGTAGATCAGATGTTGAAAACGGGACTTGTGGAAGAAGCGAAGAAATTCTATTCGGTCTACGGAACTAAAACAGCTAATCAGGCTATAGGGTACAAAGAAATTCTGCCGTACCTTGAAAATAAAGCGTCTTTGGAAGAGTGCGTCGAAAACCTGAAAATGCAGACAAGACGCTACGCAAAAAGACAACTGACTTGGTTTAGAAGAAACGAAAATATTAACTTTTTAAGTATTGACGAAAATTCACCCGAAGAATTATTGAAAAAAGCGATACAGATAATCGACAGCAGGAGAAAGTCATGAAAAAATCGAAAAAAATCGTAATTGCCGTTCTCGTTATCGCAGTTGCGGCATATGTAGCGATGAATTTGTACATAAGAGAAAGCGACAAAGTTACGACCGAGTACGCCTCAATGATAACACAGGCGGAAACAATAGAAGCCGATTGTTTCGTCATCAGAGACGAATACAGGGGCGAAAAGACTAACAGTGCACTGGTTAAAAACAGCGGTGAGGGCGTTTACGTTCCGTATATCGAAGACGGTGCAAGAGTTGCCGACGGTGATACAATAGCGTTGTTTTTCTCGTCACAGTCAGAGGCAAAAGCATATCAGCAAAAGATAGAACTTGAAGAAAAACTTTCAAGATATGAACAGCTTCGTGACCAGTCACTACTGAACTATATTGATATCGACAGGCTCGACACAACTATCAAATCCGAATTTAACGAAATTTTGACCGATATCGAAAATAACGATTTTTCACATATTGACGAAAAATTCGATACCTTAAAATATAACATTTCATCAAGACAGATAGCTGTCGGCGAAGATGTTGATTTTAAGACCCAAATCGATAACATAAACGAACAGATAAAGGAACTTTCGGGTGCCGGTATCAACTACAAAAAAATCAAAGCGAAATATCCCGGCTGTTTTATAGGAAATGTTGACGGATACGAAGGCGTAGTTGACTACAATTCAGTCGAAGGCATGACGGTATCCGAAATCAACGCTGCGTTAGACAGCGATCCGGTAAAAGTCAAAAGTAACGTAATCGGAAAAATCGTCGGCGAATATAACTGGTACGCCGTATGCAATCTCCCGTACTCGTCGATCGGCGATGTCACAGTCGGTTCAAAGCTCAAAGTCGGATTTAAAGATACGGGCGTAAACGATATCGAAATGACTGTCGTATCGGTAACAACCGACGGTGAGACGGCAGGTGTAGTTTTGAAGTCGGGACTGATGAGCTCGGAAATTGCGAACCTGAGAAAAGAAAAAATTACGGTAAAATTAAGAGAATACACAGGACTTAAAATACCGAAAGAAGCCGTAAGAGAAGAACAGGTCACGGTAACAAACAAAGACGGAGAACAGGAGACCGTCAACGCCAAGGGTGTTTATATCTTGTACGGTCAAGTTGTACGTTTCAGAAAAATCAACGATATATATTCAACCGATGAATTCATTGTCTCGAAAACAGACTCGGATTTAAAAGGATATGTTTCACTTTATGATATGGTTATAACGAAAGGGAGGGAGCTTTATGACGGAAAAATCGTCTATTGAATCAAGATTTAAAGATATCGAGTACAACCTCGACGTCATCAGAGAAAGAATTGCCGAAGCCGCCGTAAAATCGGGCAGAAGTCCCGAAGATATTACGTTGATGGCTGTTACAAAGACCGTACAGCCGATATTCATAAATCACGCAATAGAATACGGAATTGACCTTATCGGCGAAAATAAAGTACAGGAATATCTGTCTAAAGAAGAATTTTTGAAACTGGATAATTGCAAGGCTCATCTGATAGGGCACCTTCAAACAAATAAGGTTCGCCAAATCGTCGGAAAAGTTGATATGATACAGTCGGTCGACAGCATTAAACTTGCAACCGAGATATCGAAGCAATCCCAAAAACGTGAAATTACGACCAAGTGCCTTGTTGAAGTGAACATAGGCGAAGAAAAAAGCAAGACGGGGCTTAGCATAGATTTGTTGGAAGAGACGGTGTATGAAATCAGCGAAATGAAAAATATCAAAGTTTGCGGTCTTATGACGGTTCCGCCGATATGCGACAGCGAAAAAGAACTTAATGAATATTTTTCGAAAATGTACCGTATGTTTGTTGACATTCGGGACAAAAAAATAGATAATGTAAATATGGATATTCTCTCAATGGGAATGTCCTCGGATTATGAAAGTGCGATTTTAAACGGCGCCGATTTGGTACGGGTAGGTTCGGCTATATTCGGCCCGAGATTATATTGATTAGCGGAGGTTAAAAAATGAAAGACGAAAACAAGCCGTCAAAGGCAAAATCATTTTTAAAAGGCATATTCAAGACACCGGACGAAGACGGTGACGAAAGAGAAGAAACGGAAAAAGTGGGCGAAAAATCATATTCCGGCGATTACGAAAAAAGCGACTCGTATGACAGCTATTCAAAGAACGGTTATTCGTCTCTTTATGAATTTGACGATTACAGCTCATCAAGCTCGTCTTCTTCATCATATTCATCTTCGTCTTATGGTACAGGCGACGGATACAGCTTCAAGTCATCGCCTGCGGACGCATTCGGCTCATCAAGCGATTCGAGTTCCTCGCAGTCACGTAACATATACAAAATGGACAGCAAGCCGAAGTTCAGACTGTCTATTTTAAGACTTGACCGACTTGAAGATGCGGTCAAAGTTGCCGACAACATTCTCACCGGTAACACAATAACTCTCATTGACCTTAGAAGTGTTCCGAGAGATATAGTCAGAAGAATTATCGACTTTATCGACGGTGTAAGATATACCTGCGATGCGAGAATGGAGATAGTTGCCGATTACACATATGTAGTTGTACCGAAAGATGTTGAACTTACGGGCGACTTACTCAGTCAGATAGACACGAGCGATTTAGTCTGAAAAATACGGGGTGATAAGATATGATGTCGATAAATGAAATCAGAAACCATACATTTAAATTGCAAAGAGGCGGTTCGTACAAAGCTGCCGAAGTTGACGCATTTTTTGACGAAGTGAAAACAACTCTCGATGCTCTCACCTCGGCTTATGAAAGTGCGAAAAAAGATAACGAAGAACTCTATAGAAAAATGAATGTACTTGCCGATAAAATCGAGGAGTACAGAAAGAGCGAAGACAGCATAAGAGCGACACTTTTGGCAGCACAGAAATTTGCCGATAATATAAAAGCGGAAGCAAAAGAAAATGCCGACAAACTCGTCTCAGACGCACAAAAACAGGCTGACGAGACCGTCAACGGCATCAAAAAAGAGACGGACGACTATGTCATAACAAAGAAAAACGACGCTGATCTCTATGCCGCAAAAATGATATCCGAAGCGGATAACTACAATAAACAAAAAATTTCCGAGGCCGACGAACTTTTCACGAAAGCCAAGACCGAATATGACGAAAAGATGGCACAAGCCGAAGAAAAAGCACA
>CAZBXS010000003.1:0-25716 GCA_964495955.1 uncultured Faecalibacterium sp. | reverse complement strand
TAGCGAGGATAAAATCCGTAAAAATCGCTAATGCAAATCTCACCTACAACGGCAAAGTCCAAACCCCGACTTTCATAATCAAGGACACAAACGGCAAAAAATTAAAAGCGGGTACAGACTACACCGTCACCTGCTCACAAAAGTGTAAATACGTCGGAAAATACGAAGCAACCGTCACTTTCAAGGGCAAATATTCGGGTGAAAAAACCGTAGCGTTCTCTATCATACCGAAAAGTACCGACATCTCTTCACTCAAAGCGGATAAAGAAAGCATCACGGTAAATTGGACGGCACAAAAATCACAGACAACAGGCTATGAAATTCGCTACAGCACGTCGAAAAAGATGACCTACGCCGAAACGATCACCGTAGACAAAAAGTCCGCAAACAGCGTAAAGCTCGAAAAGCTCGACAGCGGTGTCAAATATTACGTCCAGATAAGAACCTACAAAACCGACTACGACCTTTATGAAAACTACAATGACAAAAATATCACTTCCCCGTGGTCAGAAGTCAAAAGCGTTACGGTCAAATAAAACTTAAAAATAAACTTACCGGCAAGGCGTTTTATAGCCTTGCCGGTATTTTTGTACTAAAAATCAAAATCGCTTTAAAATCCTCGACCGCCACCGCTGTGAGACGCACCCGATGAGCCGACATGAGTTCCGCTTGAACCTATACCGCCACCTGAGCCTGAACCGAAATTATTATCGGAATTATCCTGTGCTCTCGGCGTCTTTGAAACGCTCGTGTGCGTAAAATTGTCCTCACTGTTCGACAGTACGAACGAACCGGGGACTTGATATGTACGGGCGGAATCGTTCATTCTTACGGACTTGTTGCCCCTTGTCAGTGCGAAAACAGTCAGTGCCGCAAAAATAACACCGATACAAACGGGAATGAGTACAAGCGTATGCCATTCGTTTTTTATAGTTTGGAGAATGCCGACATTTTCGTCTTTGCCGTCATAATAGTTGTCGCCGAACACGTATTCGCTGTCGTCATAGTCACCATAGTAGTCGCCACTTGAAATACCGTAAGTACCGTTAAGATATTTTTCGACTTCATCGGCGAAAATATCGAAAACTTCGGCGTAATCGCCGGCTTTAAGCTCAGAGTAAAACTTGTCGATTATGTCCTGACATTCGTAATAATCAAAGTACCTCGTACCGTCACCGCACGCTGAAATGTAACATTCACGAGGGTCAAACGAGATGACAAGTACAACGCCCGAATTATCGTTGCCGATACCGAAGCCGTTATAATCGAAATAGTCATCGGAAAAACTTTCAACATCTTGTCCGTTTGTGGAATTGACCGTCAGTGCGGCGAAATCGAATTCATATTTTTCGCTGAGTTCGTCGTACTTTTTATTGAGAGCCTCGACACTGTTTGCGTCCAAAACGCCGGCTTCATCGTTCACTCTCGGCAGTGTACGCTCAGTTGTCACCACAGCGAAAGCGAGAGAGGAGCACATGACAACAAGTACCGTCATCAAAGATAAAAAAGTCAGAATTTTCTTTCTCATTTCACGCACCCCCTCAATAAAACAGCAACATAACGATCATCGCCAGCGCCGTATATCCGAGTGCAAGCAGGAAGGCAACAAGTGTTGCTTTTTTCTTATCGGTCGGCACATTGCCTACGAGTTTTCCGGTCTGACCGTTCATTGCGAATTTGTAGTTTTTGTCACCGCAACTTGTGTTCAAAATCCACACGGGATAAAGGGCGTACTTCGCTTTTGAGTTCGTATATGATACATCGCACGAAAGCGGACGAACGCTGTCGTAGCCTATAATGACTTCACGCAGTGCGTCCTGTGTGCTTCGTTTCATTCTTTCGTTAGCCCGTTCTCTGCTTTGTTTGTCGTCGACATCGTACTTGTCGGCAAGATACCCCGACAGATACGCCGTCTGAAAGTCGACCGCTTCGCTAAAGTCAAAAGGTTCAATAGACTCCATCAAGTCGTCGGGCATTTTCGACGAGCCGTCAACGGGTATATTCGAAAAAGCAACCGTACCGCTACGTCTGAGATTATAATATGAAGTTTCGACATAGTCAAATCGGCTGTCGCTCCACATTCTCGTGCGTGTGCCTTCAAAATGTGCGTCACCGTAAGTCTTTCCGTCAAAGAGCCAAAACGGAACATAGACGCCTTTTATTTCGTCGATGTGATTTTTGTCTTTGAATATTTTCGGGACGAAGTGCTTTTTTGATATATGATTTTCAAGTGCCTTTTTGGCGGCGTTTTTATCGAGCTTGAACGGGATAACAAAATCGGGTTTCAGCTCTCCCGAAAACTGACCCATCATAACGACGGGATTTGAACAAAACGGGCAATGTGTCGCTCCCGTTGTCTCATCTGCGACAATTTCGCCACCGCAACTGTTGCATACGTACACACGCATGTTATCGGTTTCACCCTCTGCCCACTTCCCTCCCGGAGAAAATTCGCTTTCGGTTTGGGTAGCGTTTTCGCTCTCGTTTGTTTCTTCGCCGTCAAGTATATCGTCTATATGTTTCAGTTCTTCGACATCGAATTCGCTGTCACAGTAGGGACACTTCATCTTTCCGCTGTCGGAGCTAAACTCAATATAACCGCCGCAGTTCGGACACTTATATTCCTGCAAAACTGCCATATGTTTCTCCTTTCAAATTAGATGTACAGTCTCACCTGTACTCTCATTCGGCATCTTCCGAATTGAAAACGTCACCGCATTCCGAACAGAATTTCGGCGGATTTTTCGGGTCTTCCGGAACCCAACCGCATTTGTTGCAACGGTATGTTTTTTCGCCGTCGGGTCTCTTTGCACCGCAATTTGTACAGAATTTTCCGCTGTTTTCGGCACCGCACGAACAGACCCAACTGCCGTTGCCGTTCGGCTTTTTCGCTCCGCACTCAGAGCAGAATTTTCCGCCATTTACCGTCGCACCGCATGAACAAACCCATGTATTTTCATTTTGCTTTGCCTGTTCTACGCCCATGTTATAGAAATTTTGAGCTGCGGAAAATCCGCCCTGCTGACCCATGTTTCCGACCATGCCCATACCCATAAAGCCGGTCATAGCACCTGCTTTATTGCTTGCGGCGGCTTCCATTGCGTTGGCGCTCGCATCGGTCATTCTGCCTGCCATCATGAACGGATTTGTGCCCAAGTTCGCAGCGTCCTCCATCTCGTTTATCTTCTTCATGTCCTCGTCGCTGAGGCTTATGGGGTTAAGCGAGATTTTGCCGACGGAAATGCCTTTGTTCTCGACCCAATCCTGTCTTAGCGCATTGTTCATCGCTTCTTTAAGCTCGTTAGCTTTCGCCGGTATCTGAGCAGGTCTGAGTTCAAGTTCAGCCAAAGCGCCAAACGCCGGTTGAAGAGCGTCGACAAACTCGGTTTTCAGCTGTTCGTCTATTTGGTCACGTCTGAATTCGTCTTTGACATTACCGCAAAGTCTCGTATAAAACAGCATCGGATCCGATATAACGTATGTATAAATTCCGTTACATCTGACATTGACCGTTCTGGCAATTCCGATACGCTTGTTGACGACTTCGAACAAAATCGGCGTCGGTGTACCGAACTTGTTGCCTATAATATCTTTTGTGTTGAAATAGTAAACTCTTTGGTCTTTCGCCGTATCTCCGCCGAAAGTGAAACGCTTGCCTATAGTTTTAAATGTTGATTTTATACTCTCGCCGAATTTTCCCGCAAATATAGTCGGTTCTGTTGAACTGTCATACCGAAATTCGCCCGGTTCGGCACAAAATTCGACAACTTTCCCCTGTTCGACGATCATCATACACTGACCGTCGGCAACTGCTATCAAACTGCCGTCTGTTATGATATTGTCGCTGCCTTTCGTGTTCGATGAACGACCACTGACTCTCTTTTCACCCTTTTTCATCAGTACATCGTTCGAAAGTGCGTCGCAATAAAAATATTCTTTCCACTGGTCAGCTAAAACTCCGCCGACCGAGCCTGTCATAGCTTTAATAAGTCCCATTTTTATGTCTCCTTTTGATATTTTTCGGTTTTGTGTACTTTTTAACCTGTACCCATTTTTTCTCTTTGCTAAAACCGACAGCTTTCGCTTGATATTATAATATACCATCGCAGGTTTTTTGTCACCCCCTAAAAGTGCAAAATAAGTGCGGATATTGTAAAATTTTTTGCATTTTAGGAGGTGGGATTTCTCAGGTTTGGGGTGGGCGGGCGATTTCATCGCTGAGAAAACTTTCCGAAAGCGAGATTTTCATTAAACGCAATGTAATTAAAATTACTCCCCTGTCGGCTGTGTATTCAAAAAGTAGACATAGTGTTCGTCAAAATCGTCGTAGTCTTTATCTTCACCGTCTTCACCCTCGCCCAAAATTTCGTCAGGGTAGTTATCGACAAGCCAAAGATACTTGTTCCCTTCGTCGTCTGTGTAGAGCTTGACTTGCATGACTTGCAAAAACTGATCGAGTTTTGACAGTCCGTCAAGTCTCGCTTCTTCCCATATTTCAACATCAAATAAAGTTTCTTTTTCGGGATACGCATTATCGGGGAGTTCGTTTATTCTGACATATACATCATCGTCATAATATGTAATTGTCGAATAATCCGCCGCTACAAGATAGGGTTTATCTTTTTCGACTAAAATCACCGACAAGGCGAAAGTTATTAGAACGGCAACTATCACAGATATCACGACTCTAATAAGACTTAAGAGACTGCGTTTTTTCCTGCGTCTTCTGAAAATACTCATTGTGTTCTCCTTTTAAGATGCAATGATGAATTTTGCGTTATTTTATCTTAACGCTTTTGACTGACGAAAATTCACCGTATACCGTCTTTCCGTCAACCTTTTTATACGCTCTGACTTTGAAGTAATAGGTCGTTCCCTTTGTCAGCTTCTTTGTCAAGCTCGTCTTGTTCACTTTCGCTGATGAAAGGAGCTTAAATCCGGAGGACTTTTTGGTCGAGTAATATACTTGATAACCGCTTTCGCCCTTGACGTTTTTCCACTTGAGCGTGACTTTTCCGCCGGTCGACGATATCGAGGTTATGTTCGTCTTTGCCGGAGCTGTCATGACGGTTATTATGTTGTACTTTGCTGTGAAAGATACGGTTGAACCGTCTTTTGCGAACGGTTTGACGGCGTACTTGTAAGTTTTACCGCTATCGAGATTTTTGACGGTGTAGCTCAAAGTCGTGACGTCTTTGACTTTGACATAGGTCTTTTTGCTTTCATCGTAGCGATAAATTCTGTATCCCGTTGCGCCTGCCGATTTTGTCCACGAGAGCGTGACTTTTCCCGAAGTTGAAGTATAGGAAAGTTTGACGCTGTCGGAAGGTTTCGTAAGGCAGGTGACAGTCTTGCTTTGAACGCTTTGATAAAGTTTTCCGCTGCCGTCTTTTACTGCCGTCTTAACGCAGAAGTTATATCTCGTACCCGGTTTGAGCGACTGTACAGTGTAGCCTGTACTCTTCGTTTCACCGACAAATTTCAGCGAACCGTTTTTCTCAACGATATAAACTCTGTATGAAAGATCGGCTTTCGCTTTCTTCCAGCTAAGTTTCACACTGTTCGAAGTATAGGAGCTTACAGTAGGCGTTATTGTCTCAAGTGAGACAGTATATGTGAGTGACTTGCTTCCGGCGTAATTTCCGATGAAGTCGACTTTTACGCTGTAAGTTCCGCTGTACTTCGATTCGGCGGGATAGGTCAGTTTATAGTCCGTTCCACAGGTGAGCTTTTCGCCGATGCTGTCCTTGACGGTAACTGTCGGCTGTTGATTTTTGCCGTTATAAATAAATTCGGTGTTTGAAAGTTTGACTTCGCCGACTTTGTATATAACGGTTTTGTCTATCTCACTGACGCAGACGTCGTTTCTCATCATGAACATAACCGCTACAAATTCGCCGTCATCAACGCTTGTCGCACAGTCTAACTTTTCGGCTTTGACAGTATCTTCGCCGAATTCGAACTCATACTGCGGTCTTGCTATCTCCGTTACTTCGACGAGAGTTTCTCCGCATGTTGCGCAGTGGCTCTTGTGGGTGTAACCGGGTGTGGTCTCGGTGGGAGATATCGCCGGAATGTCAATTATCTCGGTGTGACCGTAAGGCTCGACGATGCTTATATCCATTCTGTTTCTTCCGCAATAGCAGTGTCTGGATTTAAGTCCCGGCTGAGTACAGGTCGGGTTTTTGTCTATTGTGTAATCTGCGTAGTAGTGCTTGTATTCGGAACCTATTACTTTTTCTTTATAGGTATATCCGCACTCGCAGGTATATATGTTATATGCAGGCTGACAGCATCTCTTGGGTTCTTCGGTGACAACCGAGAATGTATGGCTGTGACCCTCTAAAATTTTGAAACCGTAACCTTTACTCTCTGCGAGTTTTTGCGTACCGCTTCCGATGTAGCCGTGAAGTGTTACGTCCTTCGAAATGTTGCCAAGATCAGGCTCGCTTACACTTACGATGTAAATATAAACATCTTTAAGCGCCGAGCAGTTATCAAGTACATCATATTTGAGCGTAACGCCCTCACCGAATGTTACCGTTTCCAAGGCGTAGCAGTCTTTAAATGTACGGGAATAGACGGTGCAGTTTTCGGCAACCGACACTTCCTTAAGTGAATTGCAAGATGCGAAAACTCCCGCAGTACTTGTAGATGTGCCGATAATTGCGCCTTTTGAAGATATATCGACCTTTTCAAGTCTACCGCAAGATTCGAAAGCACGGCTTGATATTATCTTCACTTTAGGAAGGACAACTTCTTTAAGAGAACTACAGTAAATAAATGCTTCATCGCCGATCTCCTCAACTGTATCGAAGAAATCAACGTTTTTAAGCGATGAGCAAGACCTAAACGCATTATTGCACACACGGGTTACAGTTCCCTTTGTATATACGCTTTCAAGTGAGGTACAGCCTGAAAATGCACTTTCGGATATTACTGTCACGTTTTCGGGCAAGGTGATTTCTTTAAGGTTTTTACAGCAGTAGAAGTTTATGCTGAAGTTTTCTACATTTTCGGGGATTTCGAATGTTTCTATTCCCGTTCCCGCAAATGCGTAGGGTTCAACCTTATTTAAACTGTCGGTCACCACTATTTCCGTGAGATTTTCACAGTTATTAAAAGCGTATGACCTGACGGTCTTTAAATTGCCCTCAAGTTTTATTTTCTTGATGGCGGTACACAGTGAAAACGCTCTTTTTCCTATTTCCTCAACCGAATTCAACAGCTGTGACGACGGGACGAAGGAGGTACAGCCCACAAACATAGCTTCGGCGATTTTCTTCAGATCTTTTGCGCCCGTAAAGCCTTCAAGTGCGGTGCAATAAGCGAACATTTCTTCTCCCAAAGCCGTTACACCGTCGGCAACGTAAACGTCCTCAAGTGCCGTACAGTAAGTGAATATGTCCTTGCCGAAAGTGGCTTTTGAAGAAAGTATCTTTACATTTTTCAGCTTTTTGCAATAAGCGAATGCTTCGTCACCGACATCTTTGAGATTTTCGCCCAATGTTATTTCAGTTAAACCGACGCCGTAAAATGCCTGCTTGCCGATTTTTTCGACACTGTCGGGAATTTTTACGGTTCCGAAGTAACCGTGAAACGCATTGGCACCGATTTCCTTTACACCCTCGGAAATAATGACAGTTGACGGGTTTGGCTTAGATGAGTACCGCTGATAAAGAAAATCGTCCGCTACAGCCGTTACGGGTTTTCCGCCGTATTCGGCAGGTATCGTGACCGTATCGCCGTAATTTGAAAGAATTATGTCTTTGGCTTCGTATGTTCCGTCATCACGAAGTGTGAAATATAAGTCTTCTACTTCAGTGACTCTTACATATCCGCTTGAAGTTATCATGTCCATACAGAAATCGTACTCCACACCTGCTTCAAGGGTACATTTAATATATAAGTATCCCGATCCGCTGAGACCGGTGTAAAGAGTATCGTTTACACTCACCCGTACTCTCGATTTAGTATCGAAACAAAATGTATATTCCCTTGTTTCTTCGGGTATGAACTTAAAATAGTTTTCTGTGTAGCTCTCACAATATACAAAGAATGTTTTGCTTTCGGGTACACCGACGAATATTTCGTCCGAAGCCACCTTTACCGTAAATGTAAACTTATATTTATCGTAAGTAAGTACCGCTTCGTATTCTCCGTCTGTACTTAAATCGCAGTTTGACCAATCGACAGTGTATCCCGCTTTTATATTTCTTTGTGTACCGTCGGAATACGTCACTGCCAAAAAAGCACCGTCGGGATCGAATTTGCTGTCGCTTCCCGTTTTGTAAACAGTCTTTGTGGGTGCCTTTACAAGCGAACAGGACGCTACGGTGATATCAGGTGACAAAGGCTCGAAATTCATATCGTAATCAAAAGCGTATTCGTCGCCTTTAGACTCCATATTCGCCTTAACTGTCGTGGTTTTCGGAATAGTTACATATGTCTTTTTGTCTTCGGTAACAGAACCCGAAATCCAAATGCTATCGTTGCGAATTTCGATTTTTTCAAGGTTTTCACAGCCGTAAAACGCTTTTGAATATATCGAAGTGACGCTTTCGGGAATGACAATACTCTTAAGCGAGGCACATTCTCTGAAAGCCGACCAATAAATTTTGGTCGTATTTTCATCAAGTTCGATGTCTTCAAGCGAAGTACAGCCGTAAAACGCACTTTCGCCTATTTCGATGTTCTTGGTTCTGTCCGCAAATTTAACGCTCTTGAGCGAAGTGCAGTTTTTGAATACACCCAAGGATAATTTTTCGATATCTTTCGGTATTTCGACATTCTCTAAACCCGAACAGCCGAAGAAAGCATATTTTCCGATGCTATAAGTCCAGTCATCTATATTCGCCTTCTTGAGACTTTTACAGTTATAGAACGCTTTATCACCTATCGTGTAAAAACCGTTTTTGACATCGAATTCTTCGAGATTTTTGCATCCGTAAAACTGATAGTCCTCGACCCGTATGGCACCGATTACATTGTATTTGACTTTTTTCAAGTTTGTACAATTATAGAAAACACCGACGCCGAGACCTACCGAACCGATAGTCGCTTCTTTCAGACCTGTACAGTTTCTGAATGCGTAGTCCCCGACCGATTTGACATCTCCGTCGAGTGTGACGCTTGAAAGGGCGGTGCAAGCATTGAATGCGTATTCGCCGATTTCAAGTTTCGAACCGGTAAGCTCGATTTTTTCGAGAGCGGCGCAGCCTGAAAATGCGTTCTTTCCTATGCTTATGAGTATCGGAGGAAGTGTGACGCTTTTGATCTCTTTCATGCCCGCAAAAGCATAGTTTCCGATATGAAGAACTTTGTTTGAGAAAACGACAGACTTGACTTTGACATCGTTTGTTTCGATATCCATCTTTTTGGTGAAGTCGTACATGTTACCGCTTCCGAGAATATAAAGTGTTCCGTCGCTCATCAAGTACGCCATGAGGTCGTCGCCGACTTTGAGAACATTTACGACGCTTTCTTCGATCGGACGACCGCAGTAGTCGCATATTTCGTCTTCATTTTCATCTATATGTGAAAACTCGTATTTCTTCTCATGTCCGCTCAGCCACAACCGACAGTTTTCACACCAATCGCCTGCCGTATATCCGACCATACCGTCACAGTAACCGTAGCTTTCATCGACATATTCCGATGTACCGCACAGACAAATAGGCACATATTTTGCGTTTTGCTTATTTGCTCTCACCTGTGTTGTCGAATAGACGGGAGCTTTTATTGTGGCAGATGTCGGAAAGTTCGGTGTAACGTCGGGATATGCGCAGTTTTTGTTGCAAACGGTAATTTCTTCTAATTTTGTGTTGGCACCAAACCAACTTTGCGAGATACCGGTAACGCTTTCATCAAGATAAAGCGAAGTTGCACCCGGCTCGACCTCGTAAAAAAGACAGCCGTCGATAATAAGGCAACCGCTCTTTATGTAGTCGGGGTTTGAATATATCGCAGTGTTATTGAAAATACCGGTTCCCAAAATTATGTATTCTCCCAAGATCTTTACATCGTTAAGAACACGGCAACCGTCAAATGCGTGATTGCCTATTGATTTTACAGATGCGGGAATAACAACGCTTTCAAGTAAAGAACAATAGGAAAACGCATTGTATCTTAACGTTTTAAGAGAAGAAGAAAGTTTCAGTTCTTTTAAAGCGGAACATGCGTAAAACGCATCATGTTCAACGGTTTCAACGCTGTCGGGCAAAATAACGCTTTCAAGCGATGAGCAATGTCGAAAAGCATTGCTTTCGACACTCGTCAAGGTGTCAGGAAGCTCTATACTTTCAAGTGAGGAACAGCCGTTAAACGTGTCGCTGCCTATCAATTCGAGAGACTTCGAAAGTTTTACATTTTTCAAATTCGAACAGCCGTAGAAAAGATAAGACATTCTCTTGACGCTGTCGGCAATTTCGGCTTCTTCGAGAACCTTGCTGTTATAAAAGTAGGTTCCGTAAATTGCCGTAATGCCGTCCGAGACGACTAACTTTTTAACTTTTACATTCGATAATGAGGACAGCCACGGCTTATCGGAATATGCAGTCAAATAGGTACAGTAAGCCTGAAGCACTCCGTCACCGGAAAGCGTGAGAGTTCCCTCACTGTCAAGTGACCATTCGATTTTATCGTCGGCATAGTTCGGCATTACACCGCCGTCGACAATTTCCGCTTTTTCGCTTTCGGTCGGATTTTCGTTTTCAGTCGCCTGTACAAAAGAAAAATCTTCGGCGAAAACACTAAACGGCAAAGAAGAAAAAATCATCAAAAACGCAAGCGCAAAAGACAAAATTCTGCGACTGTTTTTTCCGAATGTTCCCACATATCTCTCCCCTTTCTCAAGGTTTGTTTTATTTTTCATTATATTATGTCATCCTTTCGACAAAAATTCAAGTAATCCCGTCAATAAAAAGCCGAAATGTGCTATAATTTGAACGCTACGAGGCTACTCATAATTATAAACGAAAGTAAGACGGGAAAACTTACAAGAAAATTAAAAAAATCGGAATTTTCGGAAAATTTCAATTTTTTAGAAATCGTTGTAATTTTTTCTCATTTTCGTCCGTTTATATTATGAACGCAAAATAAAAAGCAGGAGAAACCTTATGTTAAGCTTTTGCTCTGCCCTCGCAAACGAGGACGACAAAACAAAATTTCAAAAACTGTATATAACCTACAGGCAAAAGATGTGGTATGCGGCAAACCGTGTTCTTTCCGACGAATATCTTGCCGAGGATGCGGTACACAACGCGTTTATCGGCATTGCGGCAAATATGGATAAAATAGGCGAAATCGACTCACCGAGAACCTTCTCTTATGTCGTCACAGCCGCCAAAAATGCCGCTATCGACATTCTCAGGAAGAACGCAAGCGCTTCGCCTATCGACATCAGTGACCTGTACGAATTAAGCGACACAAAAAGCAGTTCCTTCAGCGAAACGCTCGAAACCGAGGACGCCTTGATGAGCGCACTTAAAAGAATGCCCGAAATTTACTCGGATGTTTTGTATTACCTTACGGTCGAAGGTATGACCGAAAAGGAAATCGCATCCTTGCTCTCAAGACGGGTCGGAACAGTGCACCAGCAGGTACGGCGGGCGAGAATAATGCTTAAAAAGGAACTTGAGAAAGGAGCGATTAACAATGCAGATAAATAAAGACGCAATCGCCTCCGCTTTAAGCGAAATGAAAAGGACAGAAATTTCCGCAATACCCGAAGATAACGAGATAGCCCACACATTCAGCGAAGAATTCGAGAATAAAACGGAAAGTCTCATATCTTCTGTCGAAAACAAAAGGATGCCGACTTCTTCGGTCGGAAAACGCTTAGCCAAAGCGGCAGTGATTTTCTTAGCGTTATCAATCGGTGGATTTTCGATCATAATGACAAATCCTCCGGCAAGAGCAGGATTTAAAAATGCTGTGATAGAGTTTTACGAAACACATATCAAATTCTATTTTGTATCGGACGATGAAAGTACAGGTGAGTTTGAGAATGTCGAATGGGTCTTTTCGGACTACATCGTCCCCTCTTTCAAACTCAAAACAGCCGAAGCCGAATACGGCGCATTCAGCTACAAGTACGAAAACGAAGAAGACGGACTTTCATATGAAGTCTATATTTCGGAAAACGACGGACTTTCGGTCATCACAGACAAGAACAAAGACAATGTCGAACAGCTCAAAATTTCGGGCAAGGATTCATACCTCATCAGCGGTGAAAACGCAGGTAAACCCTACTCGACGCTGATAGTAACCGGAAGCAAAATAACCGTCACCGTCTACGGTCAGATTACAAAAGAAGAAGCAATAAAAGTCGGAGAAGCACTGAGAGAAAAGAAAATTAACTGAAATCGCAAAACAGAAGAGAAAAAGATTTAATAAAAAAGAGACTGTCGGCTGACGGTCTCTTTTGAGCTTATTAAAGCACTTTCCTCTCGGAAAACTTGTCATACATCGCAAACACAAACAAAAACAGCGTGTATCCTATTATCATTGCGCCGACTACGTCGCTTAGATAATGCGCTCCGACTTTGAGCCTTGTAAACGCCATAAAGAATGTAAAAATAACCGAAACGCAAAGTGCAAGCGGTGCGAATTTTTTAAGTTTTTCAAAGGCGGTACAAACTAACACCGACAGGAACGTAACGCACGCATTTAGTGTGTGTCCGCTCGGAAACGAGTCTGTACGGCTGAAAAGGCGGTAATCGTACTCACCTGATGTAATGCTTTTTCTGTACCAAGGAGTAAATGCGCCGAAGTCGGTTTTTTCAAGCATTTGGCGTGTCAAAGGCGAATTTTTACCCTCGCTCAAACCGTCGGAATTAAAAAATCCGTTCGAATAGGCTACCATTTCACGAAATCTCACTCGGTGAGTTACGGTTTTGCACTCCTCTACGATTTTACACATCAAACCGAAAAGTACAAACGAAAGGGCGACCCCCTCTAACTTTCTCAGAGTTTTTTTATCAATACGGGAAAGTAAAAATATCGACAGTGCCGCAACTGCAAAACTTATCAAAAAGTACGACAGCTGTCCTAAGTTTTCCCTGCCTGCGTTTTTGAGTATATTTTTCGTCACGTTTTCAATCAGCTTTTTCCAACCGATACCGCAAAGGGTGAAAAATCCGAGTGTTTCTACAGCCTGCAATGCGAAATTCAATACTTTGTACAGCCGTTCATCAGTACTTTCAAACGGTTTAATCTTCGAAAACAGGCGATTTATGACCTGCAAGCAACCGTTGAGGTCACGCCGACACAGGAAAATTACCGCAAACGCTGGGCCCCACATCGCCCACATGACCGCCTGACCGAAATCTTCGAAAAATTTTGCAAATACCGAGTTCGGCTCAAACACTGCCTTATCAATAACGATGTCATATTTCCCGCTGTCAATCGTCGCAAGTACCGTAAATGCAAACAGTAAAAAATAGACGACGGCGGAAATTATCGCAATGCTTTTCTTCTCACGCTTTGTCATCACATCAACTCCTTCAGTCGATTTTATCACATCGGCAAAAAATTTTCAACGCCTTGACAAAAAGTCGGGCATTCTCGGAAAAAATTGACATTTGCCCGCTGTATATGTTAGAATATAAGAAAAAATAGGAGGAAATGTTATGATTTTTTCGTTCATCAAAAGATTTATTTCGGTCGTTTTGGCTTTGATCGTTGCCGCTTTTTCCGGTACAACCACACCCGAACGCAGAACCGAACCTGTATTTAACGGCACATTTTTGCAGTCATGGCTCGGCTCGACTTGGGACAGCGAACAGTGGGAAAACGAGATAGCCGAAATGAAAAAAGACGGCATCAAGTACCTGATAATTCAAAGCGTCGCCGACAAAGGTGCAAGCTCCGCAGGCGGAAAATGGACGGTGTACTACGATATGGAATTGCCCGAATTTTCCGAAGCTGACAGAGGCGCAAACATTGTCGAAGCGGCACTTAAAGCCTGCAAGGGTACGGGAATTCAAGTATTCATGGGACTTACCGTATACGACGATTTTTGGTACTTCGGCGGTTTCGGTAGCCAGTACAAAGAATGTTGCGAAGTATCGGCATCGCTCATCAAAGACATATACTCACGCTACGGTGAGGAATACTCGGACACTTTATCGGGATTTTATTTCACGCCCGAATTCAGCAACATAATCATGGATTCGGCGTCGGCAACGCAGTTAAGCGACGGCTTGAACACCGTCATTGATGCCATGAACGCCACATGCCCCGAACTTCCGCTCGTCATGAGCCCGTTTTCGACGAACTACCTTTCACTCGGTACAGTCGACGCCGCTGCGTTTTGGTCGAAGATAATCACCAAAACGAATTTCAGAGACGGCGACATAATCGCTCCGCAGGATGCTGTCGGTGCGGCTTTCAGCGAAGTTGACGACCTTGAGAAAAACTGGCAAATGTTCCGTGCGCTCGTCGACAGTGCCGACGTTGACATAAAACTGTGGGCGAACTGTGAAAGTTTCACTTTAGCAAGGGAAAAGAGCATAATCAGCGGTATCGCACTTCCGAACGCCACCGAAAACACCGTGAGTGTACCGGTGACAATGGACAGATTCGCTTATCAGCTCGACGTCGCATCGAGGTACTGCGACAACATCATTACTTTCTCGTACAATCATTATTTGAGCGAAAACCAAGTCGATTCGAGATTTATCGACGCCTACCGTGAGTACGTGAAAGCGGGGTACGAAGTCGAAAAGAATGCACCCACGGCAGTTTCCGATTTTTCGGCTGTACAGGCTGACGGGGTATCGCTTTCATGGTCGGGTGCGTCGGACGACGGCGGTATTGCGTACTACAGAATTACGAAAAACGGCGATTTTCTCGTCAGAATCGAATGCATGTACGGTGACCCTGAGCTTGTCTATACCGACACGGACGGCAAAAAAGGCGATAAGTACACAATAACTGCGTACGACACATCGGGCAACGCTTCCACGGCAGTCGATGTTATAGCGTAAAAAGTTAAAATTAAAGCCGAGCTTATGGCTCGGCTTTTGTTATGCTCAGTTTTCATACATAGGGGCAAAAAACTTTTCAAGCGGAATTTCGAAAGCATCGGCAAAATTCAGTACAACTTTAAACGGTGGTACGGCAACTCCCGACTCGTACTGTGCATATGTTGTTCGGTCTACACCGATTTTGTCAGCTGTTTCCTGTTCGGTGAGATGTCTGCTACATCTCCAATACAAAAACAGCTTAGTCAAATCATATTGCATTACATTTCCCCCTAAAATAAAAAAGTGCGTCAACCGAAGTTGAACGCACCAAAAAACGCAAACTCCGATTGTCGCCAAACAAACCAAACGGAATTAGACTGATATTCATCGTGCTCTTTCCCATGGAATTTGCATTTTTTACAAATCCTAAAAAAGCACTGAAAATCAGCCACCTTTTAAAAAAATAAGGCAGTCAATGTTTCCGTCTATTCAGTTTGCTTGGCAACATCAGTATATCACAGAGTTTTCGCAATTTCAACGTTTTTTTGAAAGTTGTTGGGTTACAGCGAAAGGGAAAAGCTCAGGTGGCATACTGCTTTTGCGGTTTGTACTTAGCTCACATTTGTTTTCAACGATATTTGACAAAGTCAACATTTATGCTATAATGATTTTACAAACACATTTGATACAAATCAATGTGTTTTAGAAGACCTTGTATCATATATGATGCATTGTTTTCGGGGTACTGCAATAACGGTAGGCGGTTACGCCCTCTTTCAGAGGGCACTGCCCTCTGAAAATTCATTTCAGGGGGTGATGCTAATGGAAACTTACGCCTTGGTCATATTGGTTTTGATCTTCGCAACAGGTTACATATTAAGCATAAAAAAATAAACCGCCAACATGCCTTAAGTGACGGTTTATTTTCCAAATAAACTTTAGGGCGTAACCGCTTATCCGCAGTACCCTTTCCGTTTATATTATATGCGATAGGCTTCACTTTGTCAAGGTTAAAGCGAATATTTTAATGTGTTTTGTATTTTAGTTTAGGAGAACCCCGCCTGCGAAGCAGGCGGGGCGGTGGCTGAGCGTACCCCGTGCGCTCGCCGTAGGCGTAGTGCTAAGGGGTGCCCGAAGACGCCGCCTGCTGTAGAAAGTCGGTTTTAAGCGGTAGGGCGTAGCTGTAGGGCACTGAAATTAAAGCTGTCTGCTTACGGAAATCTTCCGCTGTGTACAAACCGACTGCGAGCACATTGAAGTTAAATTCAGCACAGACTGTTATACGCTCACCGAGGGCGTCGAGCCCTCGGTGAGCGTGCGTGCACTCGCAAGCTACTGCGCACGCATTTAGGTGTTAGTTTGTTCTGTTTTAGCAACCACTCTGCTTACAAAAAACATAGCCTTTAAAATCGGCTTATCGAAAAGTGAAAAACGGACGGCTTAAGCCGTCCGTCAGTTGTTATAAGACTATTTATCAGTCGTCGCAATCATCGCAACCGCAGTCGCATTCGTCGATCTCGAATTCGAGAACTTCGCCACATGCCGGGCATTCAACCTGACCGTTTTCGTCGATAGCGTCGATATCAACTACGATATCCTCACCGCAAGCCGGGCAAGTAACTTCGATAGCGCCGTCGTCTTCATCATCACAGCAACAATCGCAGTCGCAATCGCAATCATCGTCGTATACGAACTCTTCAACATCGCCGAGAGCCTCGTCGACTTCTTCGATGTACTCCTCAAGTTCTTCCTGAGTTTCGGTTATATCGCCGAGCTCGGTTGCGATATCTTCGAGAGTATCGACAACAGCTTCGAACAACTTCGTTGTGTTCTCGTTCTCGTCAAGACCCATGCCTTCCATGAGGCCTCTTAAATAAGCAACTTTTTCTGAAATATATGACATTTTGTTCACCCTTTCGTTTATATTATATCCGGTTTTGCTTACGCTCTGCCGAGATATTCGCCTGTTCTTGTATCGATCTGGATCATTTCGCCCTCGTCGATGAAGAGAGGTACCTTAACCTCTGCGCCCGTTTCAAGTGTAGCGGGCTTTGTTGTGTTCGTTGCGGTGTCACCCTTGAAGCCGGGATCGGTCTTTGTTACCTGAAGCTCAACGAAGTTGGGCGGTTCAACACCGAATACCTTGCCTTTGTAGGAAAGGATCTTGCAAACCATGTTTTCCTTAACGAACTTGAAGTTGTCGGGAAGATCTGAAGCGTTGATGGGAACGAGCTCATATGTCTCGGAATCCATGAAGTAATAAAGATCGCCGTCATTGTAGGAATATTCCATATCCTTTCTCTCAATGAAAGCTGTCGGGAACTTTGCTGTGGGGTTGTAGCTCTTTTCAACTACAGCACCGGTAATAACGTTCTTTGTCTTTGTTCTTACAAATGCCGCACCTTTGCCCGGCTTAACGTGCTGAAATTCGACAACCTGAAGAACGTTGCCTTCTTCTTCAAACGTTACACCGTTTCTGAAATCGCCTGCACTAATCATAAATATTATTCCTCCGATTTTAAAAATCTACTTTGATATTTTATACCATTTCGAATGACTTTTCAAGTCTTTTTGAAAAACTCTTTACGCTATACGCATTTTTTTGATATTTTCGATGAAAATTATGATTTTTTTCGCTTTGTTGTATTCATTTTTCCGCTTTAATGTGATAATATATTTCGTACAGGTCAACCTGTACGGACAGGAAAAAGGAGGACAAAATGAAAAAAGCGATATCATTACTGCTGTGCTTTGCGATGTTTTTGGTACTTGCCGGTTGCTCGGAAAAAGAAATTGTCGACAAAGTCAAAGACGCCGTAACGACAGAAACTAAAAAAACGACCGTAACGGTCACGTTCCCTGAGGGGTACACCGTCACGCAAATCGCCGAACTTTTGGAAGAAAACGGCGTATGTTCGGCTTCGGAATTCATCGAAGAAACAAAAGACATTTCATCTCTTGACTACAAATTCATTTCCGAAATCGAAAGTACTGATAAACGGGCGTTCGCTCTTGAGGGTTACATTTTCCCCGACACGTACGAGTTTTATTTAGGTGAAAGTGCGAAAAAGGCGCTTACTCGTTTTTTGAAGAATACCGAGAAAAAGTTGACCGTTGACATGTACGAAAAAGCGGAAAAACTCGGATATTCGATGGACGAAATAATCATCATCGCATCTGTAATTCAAAAAGAAGCGGGTCTGAAATCCGAGATGAACAAAGTTTCTTCCGTCATTCACAACCGCCTAAACGACAGCTACAACAAACTCGAATGCGACGTGACGATCAACTATCTGACGAAATATGTTATCCCCTACCTCGACGGTGACACCGACAGGTACAACGAATATTACAACACCTATAAATGCAAGGGTCTGCCTGCCGGTGCGATATGTAACCCCGGTATCGAAGCGATAAACGCCGCACTCGAACCTGCCGATACGAAATATATGTTTTTCGTGACGGACAAAACGGATCCGAGCAAATATTACTACGCCGAAACATACAAAGAACACCTGCAAAACTGTAAAACGGCAGGTTGGAACTAAACAAAAAGAGGACAATAATGGGTACTTTAATAAATGTTGCGCTCATACTTGCGGGCGGTACAATAGGGCTTGTTTTCAAAAAAGCCGTCAGCAAAGATATCGAATATTCAATCCATAAAGCGACAGGTGTCGCCGTATCTGTAATAGGACTTTGCGGAATACTGTCAAATATGCTCTCGGTCGGTGAGGACGGAAAAATTTCATCAAGCGGTGAGCTGATACTCGTGGTGTCGCTGTTTTTGGGTACATTCGTCGGTGAAGTTCTAAAATTAGACGACAAGCTCAACCGAGGTTGCAAAAAAATCGAAGAAAAGTTCAAAATGGGTGATTTTTCAACCGGTTTCATCTCTGCGACAATGATATACTGTATCGGTGCTATGGCTATAGTCGGTGCGATAAACGACGGACTTTTACATGACAGCAGTACGCTTATCACGAAAGGTATCATCGACGGCATAACCTCCGTCATTCTCGCCGCATCGCTTGGCTACGGCGTTTTACTCTCCGCTGTGCCGGTGCTTATCTATCAAGGCGGAATAACTCTTTTGGCGTCCTCGCTTCAAAATGTACTTACAGGTGAGCTGTTGACGAACATCTGCATGGTAGGCTACGCACTCGTAATATGCATAGGCATAAACTTCCTGTACAATTCAAAAAAGCAGATTAAAACGGTGAATATGCTCCCATCTTTGCTCGTACCTGTGGGGTATAAGCTGATACTTGTATTGATAGAGCTTTTGAAAAACAGATAAAATCAACTTCAATAAACGAAACACAGCCGATTTTGCTCGGCTGTGTTTTTATGTTTATTCTTCCGTAACCGTTTCTTCGGCTACTTCATCGCTCTTTTTTAAACGCTCTTTCTTTTCCTTGACTTTCTTTTCTACCTTGTCCTTGACTTCCTCTTTGACTGTCTCCTCACGAAGATCTATCGCCGGTGCGACTTCGATATCGGTCGGTGTGTCGCCGATAAAGAGTTTTCCGGGAGGTGAGAAAATACGGACGGCTTTCGAAAGGTTATGGGTAATAACTTCTTTGTGGTTTCCGCCGAATTCTCCGTCTACCGTCCACGCAACTTCACGGTCGAAAGTAATTTTAACCTTGCTTGTGTGGAACATGAAAATCTGTTTTCCGTCGTAATCCTGCTTCTGCATTTTGCGAAGAAGTATGGGAACCTGAGCGAGATTTTTAATTGAGCTTACGACAACAAGTTCAAATTTTCCGTCGTCAAGTCTGACTTCGTCCTCGTTAAGTCTGAAGAGGCCGGCAACCGAGGTTGAGTCTGTGATTGTACCGAAACAGAAATCGCCCTCAAATCTTCCCTGGTCGCACTCGAAAACAGCATGTACGTTTTCGATGTTTTTCAGCTCCGTCACGCCGTTCATTATGTACGCCGCATGACCGAAACGGTTTTTCATCTTCTGACTTGTGTTGTACGACGACTTGCAGAAAGCACCGAACGCCGCCGTATAGGTGAAATATCTGTTGTTGAAAAGTCCGACGTCGTACCAGTTCATGTGTCCGTCGACTATGAGCTTTACCGCATCCTCAACCTTTGAGGGAATACCGAGAGTTTTCGCAAGGTCGTTTGTCGTACCTATGGGTATGTATCCGACCGGAACTCTTGTCGGCATATCCATAATTCCGTTGATAACCTCGTTGAGCGTTCCGTCGCCGCCACAGCAGACGACTATATCGTGACCCTCCGTTTTCTCTTTGACAATTCTCGTCGCGTCGCCCTGACAGCGCGTGAATTCGAGATCGATTTCGTAATTTGACGGGAAGCACTTAACTATATCGTACGAGTCCGGTCTTTTCGATGATTTTCCGGAGCAAGGATTGATTATAAGCAAGATTTTCTTCATCAATGACTTCATAGACATTCTCCTTTTTTAAAATTTTGATGCGTACATACTACGCTACTGTATATAATAGCAATCCGCAACGAATTTGTCAAGTTAGGCATAAAACATTCGAACACGATACGGTTTTTTTAAGGCATATTTCCCTGAGTACTGCGTTGGAAATCCTCGCAAGGCGGAAGCCTGTCTTGCGGTTTCCGCCTTGTCTTGACGAAAATCTATCCTTAAAAAACTGCTTCGCACCCAAAACGCAACAGTTTGCGTGCAATCGGGCATTTCTTTGCCGAAGGAATACTGTCGTATTTCAAGGCAAAAAATATTCGAGGGTGCGTGAAATGTTGTGCTTTGGGCGTATTGGGTTCGAATGTTTTATGCCTAAGGATTTTTAAGAAGTTAAAACAGCAATACGTAATATTTTTTCCGTCAGGGGTTGATATAATCGCAAATCGGTGGTATAATTAACTGTCAATCTAATACACACGTGCCTGTACAAATTAAAAAGTACATCATTTCGGCACGTAAACAATAAATGAATGGTGGGTTAATTTATGTCAGGACACTCAAAATGGAGTACTATCAAAAGAAAGAAAGAAAAGACCGATAACGCAAGAGCCAAGGTCTTCACCAAAATCGGCAGAGAGTTAGCCATAGCCGTCCGTGAGGGTGGCAGTGCCGATCCGTCGAGCAACTCGAAGCTCAAAGATGTTATCGCTAAAGCGAAAGCCAACAACGTTCCCAACGACAACATCGAGCGTATCATCAAAAAGGCTGCCGGCGAAGGCGACAACTCCAAGTACGAAGAAATTATCTACGAAGGTTACGGCCCCTCAGGCGTAGCCGTCATAGTCGAAACTCTCACAAACAACAGAAACAGAACTGCCGCAGAAATGCGCCATTACTTCGACAAAAATAAGGGCAACATGGGTCAAAACGGTTGCGTTTCGTTCATGTTCACAAGATCGGGCATCATCACGATCGAACAGGAAGATATCGACGAAGAAAAGCTCATGGAAGATGCTCTCGAAGCGGGTGCCTCGGACTTCATCAGCGACGGCGATGTTTTCGAAGTAAGAACAGAGCCGAACGATTTTACGGGCGTTTGTAACGACCTTTCGGCTAAGGGTTACACTTTCCTTTCGGCTGAAATCGGATATGTACCCTCAACTTACACCAAGCTCGAAAGCGAAGAAGATGTCAAGATGATGGAAAGACTTCTCGACATGATGGACGAAAACGACGATGTACAGGGTGTATGGCACAACTGGGAGTCTGACGACTGATAGAACAAAAAGTGAAAAATCAAAGCCACCGGTTCAACCGGTGGCTTATTATTTTTCTAATCGGGTTAAATAAAAGTAATATCCCACTACTTTTTCCGGTGACGTAAGCATATCCTCTTTTGCCCACCATTTGACAGCTTCGGCGAAACTGCTTACATAATGATTTTTCGCAAAATCTTCGGGCACTTTCGAATTTTCCGTCAATTCATACTCGGAAAATAACTGCGTCAAAT
The DNA here is from genome assembly GCA_964495955.1 of uncultured Faecalibacterium sp. Taxonomy (GTDB): domain Bacteria; phylum Bacillota; class Clostridia; order Oscillospirales; family Acutalibacteraceae; genus UBA6857. The sequence goes on along the minus strand of CAZBXS010000003.1, from coordinate 3,824 downwards.
ATCTTTTGAAATACTTCAAAAAAATGTCATTGCTTTCCGCTAACAGCAATCTTCTAACATCGGTTTTTTGTTCTTTCAAATGATAAAGCAGATGCGTCAGTTTATCCGAAAGCGTATTGCGGTTTTCAGAAAAATCGTGGTCTCCCTCCGGATTTAAAACCTTCGAAAAAATATGTCCGAAAATTCCGTTGCACATCGAATTCACTAATTCGTCCTTGGTTTCGAAGTGAGCATAAAAAGTACTTCTTCCAACATTCGCCAAGTCGATAATTTCCTGCACTGTGATTTTGTCGTAACTTTTCCTTGACAGCAATGTGCTGAATGCGTCAAAAATGACTTTTTGAGTTTTTTGTTGGCGTTTATCCATATTTTCTCCGTACAATTTCGTTGATTTGTTCGATAACTTACATTTAAGTGGATTTATTTATTGAAAACTATCTCCTAATGCGATATAGTCGAACATAATGTATGATAACGTACTGATTATACTGTATTTTCGAATTTGTGTCAAGGAGAATGAAAATGAAAAACAAAACTCAAAAAGGCATAGCATTCGCTCTTATTGCAGCGTCACTGTATGCTACAAATGCACCGTTTTCGAAAATCTTGCTTGAATATATGCCACCGACATTGACAGCGGGTTTTCTTTATATCGGTGCAGGTATCGGCATGATAATACTCGCTCTCGCAAGGAAAATCAACAAAAAAGACAATACAGAAGCAAGGCTTACGAAATCCGACTTACCATACGCCGTTGCCATGATATTGCTTGACATTGTCGCTCCGATATGTTTGATGATAGGCTTGAAGTTCACAACAGCGGCGAATGCTTCACTGCTTAACAATTTTGAAATTGTCGCAACTTCCGTTATAGCACTCGTAGTCTTCAAAGAAAAAATCAGTCCGAGACTTTGGTCGGGTATACTTTTCGTCACGCTTTCGTGTGCTGTTTTATCAGTTGAAGATATGTCAAGTTTCAGCTTTTCTTACGGCTCTTTGTTCGTTCTTCTTGCAGCTGTATTTTGGGGATTTGAAAACAACTGCACAAGAAAAATTTCCTCAAAAGATCCGTTGCAGATAGTTCTTCTAAAAGGTGTTTTTTCCGGTTTAGGCTCAATAATCATCGCTTTGTGCATCGGCGAACGAGTAACTGTCTTTTGGAGTATTTTGCCCATTTGTGCTGTCGGATTTTTCGCATACGGACTGAGCATTTATTTTTATGTGCACGCTCAAAGACTGCTCGGTGCGGCGAGAACGAGTGCTTACTACGCTGTCGCTCCTTTCATATCGGCGATATTTTCACTGCTGATATTCAAAGAAATGCCCACTGTAATATATTTAATTTCCGTTATATTTATGGTAATAGGTGCGTGGCTATCATCAGACGACAAAAAAACGTTACGATAAATAAAGTCGACGATATACATATGACTGATAAAACAAAAAAGTGAAAATTTCGGCGTGGCGGTATCCGCCACGCTTTGCGTTTATTTTTAGCAATTATTAAGTATCGCCCATAAGCCTTGAAAATTAAACAAAAACATAGTATGATAAATTTGTAACGAACTGTTGTTAAATTTAATTCCAGTGCTTATTTTATAGGAGGGTGAAAATGAAAGAAGAACGCAAAAAAGAAAAAATCCGTTTCGGCTTTAAAAACGATTTTTCCGTTTCAGACACCCCATCGGCGAAGAAACAGATAACCTATGACAAACTGTTTTGGCTGTTTATATTCGGCAGCATTCTCGGTGTTTTGATTGAGGGTATATTTTGTCTGATAACACGGGGATATTGGGAAAGTCATGTGGTCACGGTAATTGGTGCATTCAATATTTTGTACGGTTTGGGTGCGGTTTTGTTTTATGTCGGTGCGGTGATACTTAAAAACAAAAACATTTTTTCAAAAACGCTGATAATGACGCTGGTAGCGACCTTACTTGAGCTTTTAAGCGGTCTTATGCTACGTAACCGGCTCGGCATGAGGGCGTGGAATTATGAAAACAGCTTCATGAACTACAAAGGCTTAATTTGTCTCGGATTTTCGCTCGTATGGGCGTTAGCGGCTTTTCTATTCTGTGCTTTATATCCACGTATTGACTTATGGCTTGACAGATTTGAAAAGAAAAAGTGGCATATTGTCTGTGTCGCTTTCAGTTTTTTCATGGCAGTCAACCTTTGCCTTACGGGTGCTTCAATAGTGCGTTGGAGCGAACGGCATTACGGAATTGAAGCGCAAACGCAATTTGAAATCAGCCTTGACAGTGAAATGCCTGACGAATGGATGCAGGCGAGATTTATGGACTGGCAATTTCTTTGTTAAATTTCAAAATATATAACAGTGGCGTGACCTTTCGGTCACGCCACTGTCTGTACATATTAGCACGTATTGAAATTTCAAATTAAAGCACACAGCCGAGGAAATCTTTCGTTCTCTGTTCTTTCGGAGAATTGAAAATTTCTTCGGGTGTTCCCTGCTCTACGACAACACCGTCGGACATGAAGATCACCCTGTCGGCAACATCACGTGCAAATCCCATTTCGTGAGTTACAACGACCATCGTCATGCCTGCCTGTGCGAGTTCTTTCATAACCTGAAGAACTTCACCGACCATTTCAGGATCGAGAGCCGAGGTCGGCTCATCAAACAGCATGATGTCCGGATTCATTGCAAGTGCTCTTGCGATAGCCACTCTCTGTTGCTGACCGCCCGAAAGCTGATGGGGATAATAATCCGCCTTGTCTCTCAAGCCGACCCTTTCGAGAAGCTCATACGCTTTTGCTTCGGCTTCGGCTTTCGACATTTTCTTTCTGTCGACGGGAGCGAGCATAATGTTTTTCTTGACCGTCAAGTGAGCGAAAAGGTTGAACTGCTGAAACACCATTCCGATGTTTTCACGGGTTTTGTCGATGTTGAGCTTTTTGTCGGATATTTCGTACCCGTCAACAAGTATCGTTCCCGAAGTTGATTCTTCAAGCCTGTTAAGGCAACGCAGGAAAGTCGATTTACCGCTACCGGACGGGCCGATAAGGCAGACCACTTCGCCCTCGTTTATATCGACGCTGACACCTTTAAGTACTTCAAGGTCACCGAAATTTTTATAAAGATCTTTAACTATTACTTTTTTTGTCATAACTAAACTTCTTCTCTATGAATTTTGATATAACCATCAGAACCGAAATTATTACAAGATAATAACCTGCGACCGTGATATACGCCGGGAAAAAGTCGTATGTCGAGCCGACATAAGTCTTTGTCTGGTTGACAAGTTCGCCAAGTCCGATGGCTGAAAGTATGGACGAATCCTTTATCGTTATGATAAATTGATTGACAAGCGACGGAATACAAATCTTGAACGCCTGCGGAAAAACAACTTTGAGCATCGTTTTACCCTTGCTAAGTCCGAGACTTCTCGCCGCCTCGACCTGACCGTTGCTGACAGCGTCAATTCCGCCTCTGAATATCTCCGACATGTACGCACCGGCATTTATCGACAATGTAAGAAGACCTGCCACAAACGGCGTTACGGTAAATGAGGGAGAGATAAATCTTTGAATTACCTGCGGAAATGCGAAGAACATCAAAAATCCCTGTACTATCATCGGGGTACCTCTGATACACCAAACGTACACACCGGCGATAAATCTGAGTATCTTACTCTTCGATTTTCCGAGCAAGCAGGTCACACAACCTATGACCATGCCGATAGCGATAGCTAAAAGCGATATGCTTATAGTCACCTTTAAGCCTTCAAGCATCATCGGCGTCGCATCTTTAAAAACTTTTGTAAAATCCAATTTTAACCACTCTTAACCAAAAATTTGCG
>CAZBXS010000002.1:0-26540 GCA_964495955.1 uncultured Faecalibacterium sp. | reverse complement strand
GGGCATTTTTGCCCTGCTGAATTTTTGAAATGAATCATTAAAAATTACCGATTGGCAATGCGATTTTACCAATCTTATATCCCATCAGTTTCGGCGATGCAATGTTCATTCGATGAAAGTGTTGACAAAATGGGATATATCCCATATAATTAAATATAGGATAAATCACATATAAACGGAGAAAATACAGATGACAGAATTTCAAATCAAATACTCCAAAGATGCTTTAAAATTTCTTGCAAAATTAGACAAAAAGTCGGTGTCACGAATCAGGGAAGCGATAACGGGACTGACTGCCGCTCCACCTGCGGGTGATATTAAAATGATGCAAGGATATAGCGACGGAAGAAAACGCCTTCGTGTTGGGTCATGGCGGATTATTTACAGGCAAGTGTCCGAAGATATTGTTGAAATTATCTATGTGATTGATATTGGCAACCGTGGCGATATTTACAAATAAAAACAGGAGGAAATTGCTATGTCGACAATTGTTATCAAGGCAGCCGAGCTTATGGAAGCACTGCCACAAAGCGAGCAACAATTTGCTTATGAATTTATCAAAAAACTGGTTTTGGCTTGGGATCCCGATTTTACCAAAGTAACAGACGAAGAGAAAGAAAGCATTTCAAAAGCCGAAAAAAGCGGTTTCGTGAATGACGAAGATATTGATTGGAATAGCATTGGAGTTTAAAAAATGACGAGAAATTACAAAGATTTTTTAGACGAACAGATGAGCGATCCCGAACTCAAAAAAGAATACGATCGACTTCAACCGGAATTCGCAATTATTCAGGCAATTTTAGATGCCAGAAAAGCGGCAGGACTGACGCAAAAAGATTTAGCGGATCGTACCGGCATTGCACAGGCAGACATCAGTAAATTGGAAAACGGAAACGCCAACCCTTCAATTAAAACTTTGCAAAGACTTGCAGACGGAATGGGAATGAAGTTAAAAGTTGAATTTTGCCCGGTAAGCTGATTTGCGATAAAACTACCGAAAATACGCCCTCAAATTCTGTCGGATTTGGGGGTATTTTTACGCTTAAACTATTGACTGTACGGCGAAACGGATTATAATGTTCTTTGGAATATATCGAAAGGTCGGATAAAAGTGACTGATGAAGAAGAACAAAAATCGCAAATAGCGCTCAAAGAAAAAAGAATATACGCCGATTTGCCCGTACCCAAGGCGGTCGCAACAATGATAATCCCGACTGTTATCAGCCAGATAATCACGGTCGTATACAACCTTGCAGACACATGGTATGTCGGTTTGACAGGGAATGCCGCTGCCGTTGCGGCGGTTTCTTTGTGTCTTCCGGTTTATAACATAATGACTGCGATTGCGAATCTTTTCGGTATCGGCGGTGCGAGCGTTATCACAAGAGCCATCGCTCAGGAACATCATCACAGGGCAAGGCGGGCGTTTGTTTTGTCCGTATACGGAGCTTTGATAGCGACTTTCTGTTATTCTCTTTTGTCGGCGATTATATCAAGACCGTTTCTTCTTGCAATAGGCGGTGATGCCGACAGCATAGATTTTGCCGTTTGGTACACGGCGATAACTATTGTCATAGGCGGTATTCCGACTGTTATGTCGGCTACTTTCGCTCATCTTATCAGAAGCACCGGCGAATCGAAAACGGCAAGTTTCGGCATCACATTGGGTGCGATTTTAAACATGGTGTTAGATCCGCTGTTTATGTTCGTTTTGTTGCCCGATGGGTACGAAGTAGTAGGTGCCGCAGTCGCAACCGCACTGTCAAATCTGATTTCTGCGATATATTTTATTATTTATCTTTTAAAACACAGGGAAGTTTCCGTCTTTCGTTTTAAACTTGAAAGTACAAAAAACATCGGCATGACGACGAGGGATATCGTAAAATCCGGTATACCGGCATTTTTTCTCCTTGCGGCAGGGCAGATATCAAACTTCTTCCTTAACGGAATGATAGCGGATATGGGCGCAAGTGCGGCGGTAGCAGGCGTGGGCGTCGTCAGAAAAATCGACTCTCTTGCCTATGCCGTAAATCAGGGCATTACCCAAGGAATGTTACCGATTGTGGCGTACTGTTATTCTTCCGGTCGCATTAAAAGAATGAAGTCCGTTATAGGCTTTTCCGCCGGACTTACGGTAATTACATCGTTTTTATGCAGTCTTTGTTCGTACATATTCGCTCCGCAATTGATAGCGTTTTTCATCAAAGACGCCGATACCGTTTTTTACGGTACAAAGTTTTTGCGTATTTTGTGCATTGCGGTTGCGATATATCCGTTACTGTTTGTCATAATCGCCGTTTTTCAGGCGGTGGGAGAGGGAGCAAAACCGTTTTTCCTTTCGCTGTTACACAAAGGCTCGCTGGATATATTGCTGTTTTTTGCAGTTCGAAAACTGTTCGGCTTGGAATATATCCTCTGGGTAACGCCGTTTATGTCAAGCGTTGCTCTGTGCGTAGGCATCATACTGATATTGCACCTGTTCAAATCAATGAAAAAATCGAATTTAAACCATGCGTGAAAAGAGGTAAAATATGGATTACATAGTGCTTGACATGGAATGGAACCAGCCGTACTATGCGAAGCAAATAATTAAAAAGCCGGTGAAACTTTACGGCGAAATAGTACAAATAGGAGCAGTCAAACTCGACAGTGAGTTTAATATAACCGATACATTCAAAACAATGGTCACGCCGAGATACTATAAACGTATGAACAAAATGGTATCTCAGCTGACGAAACTGACGACGGAAAATTTGCAGTGCGGAGTTCCGTTTCCGACAGCCTATGAGCTGTTTTCAAAATGGTGCGGTGACAGTTTCGCCATCATCACATGGGGCCCCGACGATATCAGAGTTTTGCGTGACAATCTTATTCTTCACGGTATGGAGAGTGAAAAGCTACCCGATACGTATAACTTGCAACTGATATTCGACTCTCAAATTACCAAAGAAAAACGCCAAATCTCGCTTACCGACGCTATGATAATGTTAGACGAGCCGGCACTCGAAGCACACGACGCTCTCAACGATGCGAAAAATACCGCACGAATTTGTCAAAGACTTGATATGAAAAGCGGTATAGGCGAATATGCGAAAATACAAAAAAGTGCAAAAGTACGCAAAGAAAAAACCGCCCCTGCCGTAAAGACCTACAAAACGAGAAGGTCGGCACTGTCGGATAAGGAACTGACGAACTTTTTCTGCCCCATATGCGCTTCCACAGCCGTATGTTCGGGTTTCGTCAGACAAAATACGGACAAGTACATCTGTTGTGCAAGGTGTGAAAACGGCGATGAACTTTTCGTCAGATTTAAGTTTATAAAATGCCCGAACGGAAAATTCAAGGTATCACGACTGATATATGAAATGAACGACGATAACCGCAATTATTACAGAAGCAAAAAGCAAAACGTACAGCTCGCCCAAGCGAAAAAATGAGCCTGTAAATTCAACCGAAACTATTGCAATTTAAACCGCTGTATGTTAAAATCAAACGGTATTTATAAAAGTTGATTAAAAAACATGAAAGAGAAATGAAAGGAGCTACAATGGACGGAAAAGTTACCAAGCTGTTCGATATAGACAGCGCCGAAATACCCGAAAATATGCTCGAAATCAGTGTTGACGAAAAAGACATCGACGAAAGAATAAACTCCCTCTCGCTGAGATATGCCGAGGAGACGACCGCCGAAAAAGCCGAAAACGGAGATATCGTTTTCTGTTCTGCCGACGAAAAAATCTACCCCGACAAAAGAACGGTCATTTTGTTTTTAGGTACTTGTTTATCGGGTGCTGAAGACGCCGAGAAAAAAGCCGAGGGAAAATGTACGGGCGAATGTTTCAAAACCGTAATTTGCGGCGAAGAAGCCGAACTCACAGTTAAAAAAATCGTCAGGAGAATACCTGCGAAAATAAATGACGAACTTATTTCTTCCATGGGCATTGACGGCGTCGATACCGTCGAAAAGTACAAAGAGTATCTCAAAAACGACGCCCTCGAAAACGCCAAAACCGAAGCTGTGAAAAGAATTTCGGGATATCTTTATTCTTCTCTTGTCGAAAACTCCGAATACTCATACGATGAAGCGGAATTTGAAAAGGAAGTACAGAAAAATGTCGAACTTTACAAATCCGACTGCGAGGCGTACGGTATGCCCTACGACCCCGATGAAGCCGTCATGGCAGCGACCGACCGCATAAAACAGACATGGGCAGTCAAGGCATTTTGCCAAATTAAAGGCATAACCGTCGACCTTTCGGCTGCCGAAGAAGAAGCCGACAGAATGATTGAAATGGCGTCACTTACCGGCGAAGAACTTCCCGAAAGAGAAGAGCTTATCGAAATGATGGCAGACAACGAATATATCGGAAAGTTCTTCGAATATGCCGAAAACTTGATAAACGAAAAAATCGGAGGTTGATTATGGCTACAGTTGAATTAAAAGAAAGCGAATGGAAAGAGTTTTCGAAAGCCGAATACGCCGTTATCGACTGCTACGGTGATTTTTGTGCCGCCTGCGTAATGCTTGAGCCGATATTCGACTCGGTAGCAGATGAACTCAGCGGTATAAATTTCGGCAGAGTAAACATCACCCATTACCCCGAAATAGCCGATGAATTCGGTGTTACGGCTATGCCGACACTTTTATATTTCAGAAACGGCGAACTTATAAATCAAAGCATAGGTTCTATCGAAAGAGAAGATCTTCTCGGCTATGTATCATCTCTTTTGTACGGAAAGGAGAACAGCTAATATGGGAAAAGTCAGACTTAATACCGACAAAGAAACGGTCGAACGTGTAAAAGAAGGACTTAAAAGAACGGGCGGTTTCTGCCCGTGCAGAGTTGAAAGAAAACCCGAATACAAATGCGTATGCGAGGAATTCAAGGCTCAAATTCAAGACCCGGATTTTGAAGGCTACTGTCATTGTCGCCTTTATTATAAGGAAAAATAAAAACCGAAAGGAAAGAACAATCATGAAAAAAGTAATTTCAATCGCACTTGCCGTTTTGATGGTCGCTTCAATGTTTGCAGGTTGCAGCCTGTTTTCAAATGACGCACTCGTCAAATTCGACGACACACACTCACACAACGATCCTGCCGATCTTACATATGACGACAGAATTGTCCTTAGAAATACGAAGTTCGACGAATACCTCGAAAATATCGTAAACGCCGCAGCGTATCCGAACACGGTTATGTTTGACGAAGAGGGCAACATGATCGGTATGTATGACTATGATGAGACAACAGGTCTCGCTTCCGGTTGGACAGACTTCTCAACAGGCGAATTCACAGCTTTCGAAGCAGGCAAAGAAGTTGACCTCGGCTTACCCGACAAGTCATTGATGATCGACCTTCCCGAAGGAATGGTTATGGGCGCTGTCGTTTACGGCAACGAATCAAAAGCTGTTTCGGCTTACCTTTACATCTTCCTTCCCGAAGCATCTGTTGCAGAACAGGTCACAACTATTATGGAAGAAAACTTCGGCTTAAAGTTCGAAGCTAAAGACGATACAACATTGTTGTTCGTCAAAGACACCGACGCTATCAATGCCGACTTCGACTATGCCGTCGAATCCGGTATGACCCTTATGACAAAAGACGCCGCAGCATACGGTGAGTATCTCACAGGCGACTTCAACCTTATGGTATACAAGGGTGAAAGCGCATACAAACCCTACACGGATTATGAAGATCCTACAGACCTCGACTTTGACGAAAAGGTCGTACTTGTAGGTGGCGGCGAATACGCAATCGTTGATGAGTACGTCGAATACCTTTCTTCAATGACAGACGTCCTCTACGGTAAAGACGGAAAAATGGTCGGACACTACACCTACTATGTAAGCACATCGAAAGAGGGTGCCGACGCAATGTACGGCTGGATAGATTCAGGCGACTCCGTTGTTACCCGTGTATCCGACACTGTAATCTGCGAAATGAAGACGGGCGATATCCTCGCTAACACAATTAAATCGTACCAAGGCTACACCGTTCTCAACGACGATACAGTTGCCGATTATCAGAGAATGATCGAAGAATCCTTCTTCTCGGTCGTTTGCGAATAAAATTTGTGCAGATGCCTATCGCCACATAAGCGTGTGGCATCTGCTTTTATTTCTTTCAGTCAGGAGACATAAAATGAAAAAGAAAGTGAAAGAAAAGAAAGTAAAAGAAGTAAACAACCTCTACGGTTGGAAACCTCTTTTTAAAACTATCAAGGATCTGCGTCTGCCGTGGCTTTGGATAATCTTCGGCTTGGCGTTGAACCTTGTTGCCAATTACTATCTTCTTGAACTTCCCGATACAACTGCGGATCTCGTCGCAGGAAACCTCGACGCTACGTCCGTTATGAAAGCGGTAATGTTCTACGTGCTTTTGGGCGTTACGGGAACGCTCGCCGTTGCCGGTCAGGTACAGGCTCAGTCGTACGGCGTCAGAAAAGCAAGAGAATCCGTTTGGAAGAAGATGCTGAAAATCAAGATGGACTTTTTCGACAGAAACGATCCGTCAGACCTTATGAGTGCCGTTACAACCGATACAGGAACGGCGGTCGAATCGTTTATCAATGTCTTGATTTACCTTATACCTAACCTGTACTACGTCGTTATGGCTTTGAAGAGAATAGGGGAGTACCATTGGGTTCTCGCTCTGTCCTGCTTTGCGCTCATTCCTTTAAAGTACCTTTATACATTCGTAATAGGTAAAAAGTACCAAGTCAGCACTTCATATCTCTATTCCCAAATCGGTACGCTGTCGGGATTTCTTTCGGACAGAATTTTGCATTTGCCGCTAATTAAGGCGTACGGGAAAGAGAAAAAAGAGGGCGCAACGGGCGAAGACGCCGCAAACAAGCTCTTTAAAGTCAACATGAAACTCGTCAATTTGGACAACGCCTACCTTGCCGTATCGTCGGTACTTGAAGTTCTCCAAAAGTTCGTGGTTGTCATCGTTGCGGTAATACTTCTTCAGAAGAAACAAATTGACCTTGCAATGTGGCTTGCGTTCTTCCTGTTCTCCCAAAATCTTTTCTCCTATATCGACCAACTTTTCTCAAGCTGGATAGGCTTAAAGACGATACAGGGAACATTCCAGCGTGTCATAGAAATCATGCAAGCGGGCGAAGAAGAAGTCGGTACAGACAAAACTTTCTCCGAAACGGGCGATATAAAATTCGAAAATGTAACATTCACATATCCCGAAACGGAAAAACCCGCCTTAAAAAATGTCTCTTTTGAAGTAAAAAGAGGTTCCTGCGTCGCTATCGTCGGTCTGTGCGGAAGCGGAAAAACGACTTCCATCAGCCTTTTCGAACGGCTTTATGCCGCCGACGAAGGCAGGGTGCTGATAGGTGACACAGATATAAAAGAATTTTCACTTTCGGATTTCCGCCGTCATATAGCCTATGTTCAGCAGGGAACCGACGTTTTCAGCGGAACGCTCAGAGAAGCTCTCACCTACGGTATCGACAGAGAAGTTGCGGACAGCGAAATCTTCTCTGCGGCGAAACTTACGGGATTTGACGAATACCTCGGTCTTTGTGACAATAATCTCGATACCCAAATCGCACCGGGTGCATCGTCAATGTCGGGCGGTCAAAGCCAGAGACTTATCTTGACACGTGAATTTTTGCGTGGCGGTGATATAATTCTTATGGACGAGCCGACATCGGCTTTAGACGTTCGAGTATCGGAAAAAATCCAAAATACAATGGACGAGATTTTCTCGGACAAAACGAGAATACTCGTTACTCACGATTTAACTTTTGCGAAAAAATACGACAAAATTGTTGTCATGAGAGACGGCGAACTTGTTGCCGAGGGAACCCATGACGAACTTTTGAATACCTGTCAAATGTACAGAGAAATGAACGAAAACACGGGAATGGAGGCGACGGTATGAAAAAGGCAAAAACCTCCTCAAACTCGGCTTTCGGACGTTACTTTTCGGTCTTAAAGGGCATTAAAATGCCGTGGCTTTTGATGCTTTTGACCTTGGCAAGCTCGATTGTTATGATGAGCTCCGAGCTTCGCTCCGCCACCTTGACCGCAAGTATAATTGACACAAGTCAGTCGGCGATAAATTCGAAAGAGCTGTTTAGCTATGTTTCGGTCGCAGCGGTATATGCAGCGGCTACCATTCTTCAAAATTACTTTACAAGAAAAATGGAAGAAACGGTCACGCTTCGTATAAGAACGAAACTTTGGCACAAGATAATGAAACTTCCGACGAAATTTTATGATTTCGACAACGGCAACGAACTTGTTACCCGTGTCACTTCGGACGCTTCCGCACCGTCTCAGCTTTTCACTCTCGCCATTTCCTGCATCACCTGCGTAGTCACCTGTATACAGGCGTTTCAAACTCTTTTTGATACGAATGTACTTTTGGCGAAATATGCGCTTTTGATAATTCCGATGACGGTCGTCATTAGCATTATCTTTGCGATTTTACAGTTTAAACTCGGCGTGTACGGGACAGTAACATTAGCAAGCAGCCTTGGATATATAGCCGAGCGTGTGCGTAATTTCAGACTTATAAAAAGTGCGGTTGCGCAAAAAATAGAAGAAAAGAAAGGTAACTATACTTTCAAGCGACTTTATATTTCGGAGTTTCTTTCGTGGCTCATCGTCGCAGGTTATCAGCTTTCACAGAGTATTTTCAATATTATGTTTATCGTTATCGTCTTTGTAATGGGCAGTAAGCTCGTTTCAAAGGGTGAAGTTACGATAGGCGATTTGACCGGATTTTATATGGTAACGGGTGTTGTAACTCTCCAGCTTATGCAGTTGTTTATGAACGCAGGCTCAGTTGCCGGTATATTCGGTACGATGAAAAAAATCGCTCAGATTTGCGACTGCGAACCGGAAAAAGAGGACGGCGCAGATGTACCGCCTTTGTGTTCGGATATCGTTTTTGACAACGTTACTTTCGCTTATGACGACGAAAGAAATGCACTCAACGGCGTATCGGTCAAAATACCTATGGGCAAAGTTACCGCTATCATAGGCGGAAACGGTGCAGGTAAATCTACCGTATTTAAGCTCATATCAAGACTGTACGAAGCCGAAAGCGGTGCGATATACTTTGGAGACGAAAACATAGCGAATTATAATTTAACAAGTTGGAGAAACCAGTTTGCCTATGTCTTCCAAAACGATGCGCTTATCGGCGGAACGGTTAGGGAAAATATAACCTACGGCGTAGATAGAGAAGTCAGCGATGAGGAACTTACGGAAGTTGCGAAGAAAGCGAATTGCTACGACTTTATAATGGAAAAGCCGAACGGATTTGATGAAGATGTCGGACTTGAAGGCTCGAACTTTTCGGGCGGTCAGGCTCAGTGTATCTCAATTGCAAGAGCTATGCTTAAAAACGCCGACTATTTGCTTTTGGACGAAGCGACGAGTAATCTTGACTGCATGAGTGAAGCGTGTGTTACTAAAGCACTTGATAATCTCATGAAGGGCAAAACCACCGTCATGATAGCTCATAACTACGCCGCAACGAAAAACGCCGACTACGTTATCGTCATGAATAATGGTACCGTAGAAGCGGCAGGCACTCCGAAAGAACTTCTCGAAACTAACGAATACTATCAGAAATTCAGCAAAATGGCATAAGCTGACGGGAGACGAACACAATACGGTTTTTTAAGGCATATTGGGTTCGGCTCTCTTCCGCTTTAGTATCGGGGCGTGATACTGCGCCCCGTTTTTGAAATGAGGATGAATTATGAAAAATCAAACTTCAAAATTCGAAACGCTTGAAACGGGCAAAGTATTGTTCGGTTTCAAGCTCGAAAAGAAAGGATATGTCGCATCGAAATCAGCGACACTTTATACCCTGCGTCACGAAAAAACGGGCGCCGAACTTCTCTATTTTGACCGTGACGACGAAAACAAAACTTTCTGCGTCGCTTTCAAAACTTTACCGGAAGATAACACGGGCGTATTTCACATTCTGGAACACAGCGTCTTAAACGGCTCGAAGAAATTCCCCGTTAAAGAACCGTTTTTGTCAATGCTCCAATCGTCGATGCAAACTTTCCTTAACGCAATGACCTACGGCGATAAGACTGTTTTCCCCGTATCAAGCCGAAACGAAAAGGACTTTTTCAACTTAATGCAAGTATATCTTGATGCGGTATTCTGTCCGCTGATATATACAAAACCCGAAATTTTCATGCAGGAAGGTTGGCATTATGAATTCGGCGAAAACGGCGAAGCATTCTATAACGGCGTTGTTTTCAGCGAAATGAAAGGTGCGTTTTCCGACGTCGACAGTCTCATTGAAGACGAGACTATGAAGCTGATTTTCCCCGATAACAGCTACGGCTTTACAAGCGGAGGACACCCCGATAATATTACCGACCTGACTTACGAGCAGTTCGTCGCAACGCATAAGAGATTTTATCACCCGACGAACGCAAAATTCTTTCTTGACGGACACATGGACATAGACGCCGTTCTCGAATACATCGACGGCGAATACCTCTCAAAGTACGACTACAAGGAGCCCGACTTTGACTTTAGCGTTCAGTCACCGATACAGAATGAAAACACCGTCTTTTTCGAAGCAAGACCCGGTGAAGAAAGCCTTGCTCACGTCAGCATAGGAAAAATCCTCGGCTTACATTCCGAAGTCGAGAAAATCTACGCTTCGCAGGTGCTTGCCGATTATCTCACAGGCTCAAACGAAGCGCCGCTCAAGCGCGCGTTTCTTGAAAGCGGACTTGCGCAGGACGTCAATTTGACGGTCGGTGCGGGTGTTTTCCAGCCGACGGTAATGCTCGTTGCGAACAATGTCGACAAAAACCGTACAGGCGAAGTGAAACAGTTTCTCGTTTCTGCCGTACAGGATATACTTTCAAAAGGCTTAGACAAGAAAGTACTTTCGGCATCGCTTGAAAGATTTGCATTCACCAACAAGGAAATTACCGAGCCTTACGGTGTCGAACTTGCAATCAAAGCGTACGACGGCTGGCTGTACGGCGACGACCCGCTGACACACATAGATAATTCGGAAATTTTTGACCGCCTCAGAGAAAAAATCGACACCGATTACTTCGACAAACTTTTGTCGTCGCTCTTACTCGACGAGGACGGAAAATGTTACCTGTACGCCGTCGCATCTTTGACAAAAGGGGAGGACGACGCAAAGCGTGAAGAAGAAAAAGTAAACTCGACAGTTTCGAAATGGACTGACAGCGAATTACAAGCGGCAATCGACGCAACCAAAAAAATGCAAATTTGGCAACAAAGTGTCGACAGTGAAGAAGATCTCGCACTTTTACCGCACTTAGATCTTGACGATGTACAGGAGAGTGTGACGCTTCCGAAAAAAGACGTCAAGAACTTAAACGGTGTCGAAGAAGCCAAAATATCCCTTGACACAAACGGCATAGTCTATCTTAACATGTTCTTTGACATTTCGGATTTCAGTACAGATGAACTGTTTACGGCGAATTTACTTGCGTCATGCCTTGGCGAACTTTCAACGAAGAACTACAGTGCAGATGTACTTCAAACAGAGATAAAAGCGAATTTGGGTTCGCTCTCGGCGAAGATAGAACTGACTGCGAAAACAGGAGAACTTGATAAGTGCAAACCTTATTTTGTCGTATCGGCGTCTATGCTCGAAGAAAAAGTGCCTACTGCGGTCGAACTTATAAAAGAAGTCATCGAAAACGGAGTTTATACCGAAACGGGTAAACTTTCGGAAATCGCCACCCAAAGAGACTACGCACTCAAACAGTCGCTTCTCTCGGACGGTCATATATACGCTATCATAAAAGCACTTTCCGCATTCTCGGCTAAGGGTGCGTTAAAAGAGATGATTGAAGGCGAAACCTTTGTAAATAAATTCTCGGCTTTCACGGAAAATCTTTCCGATAACGCCGACGAAGTATCGGCTGAACTTTCAAGTATCGCCAAAAAGATTTTCGCTGAAAACCGCCTGTTTATCGGCTACAGTGGTAATTTGGAAGATGGAGCTCTTAAAACGCTTATTTCGTCTCTTCCGACTTGCAAAATCGAAGAGCCTACACCTGTACTCAAAAATGAAACGAAACCCGAAAAAATCGAAATTCCCTCGGGTGTCGGCTACTCGGCTCTCGGTCACAATATTTATGCTTTGGGCAAGGAATACACAGGTGCTTGCGCCGTTTTATCCTCACTTGTCAGCTACACCTATCTGTGGAACGCCGTCAGAGTTCAGGGCGGAGCTTACGGTACGGGAATGAACGTTCGCAGTGACGGCGATATTTTCAGCTATTCCTACAGAGATCCCGATTTAGAAAACACAAAGAATGCGTTTGAGAATATCGCGGAATTTTTGACGGAATTTCTTTCACAGGAAATGCCACTTGACGATATCATCATCGGCACCGTCAACACGACAGATCCGCTTATGGAACCTTATGAAAGATGTGTTCTCGAATGTATCAGACATCTTGAAGGCAGAACACAGAAAGACATCGAGAAAATCCGAAAAGAGATACTTTCTACGGACGCAAAGACGCTTTTATCGCTTGTTGATGAAATAAGAGAGTATGAGCAAAACGGCAAACTGTGCGTTGTCGGAGATAAGAATTCTATTGAAGTTTAATACTTTCAGCATATCCAAAACGAAAACCGAGGGCATCGAGCCCTCGGTTTTTCCGTCGGGTTCGATTCTCGTCAGCTTAATCTACCATCGGAGCGAATGCTCCGGGCACCTCTTAGCACTACGCCTTACGGCGCACGCACGAGGTACCGCTACGCATTCGCTTGCCGCCCCTGCGCCCCGGCACCCCACCCGTCCGCTCCGCAACCTTAATACTTTTTAAAAATTATGTAGACTTTGTGAATTTTCATAAAAACCGCAAATACTCTTGACTGTTTTTAAGCGAATGTGTATAATTAAAATGAATTAAGATGGGACACAGGAAAATTTACAGTCCCGTCAAGGAGGTAATTTTTATGAGAAAAACAAACAAAATCATCAGCTTTGTTTTAGCTCTCGTTATGGTTTTCAGTTCAATGAGCCTTACTCTCTTCGCTTCTGCGAAGGTTGATGCAGGCGGCTTGGTAGCTGATCCGAAAACGGGAATTACTCAAGGCTACGTAACAGACAGCGGTAATGCTAATGCGTACAACGCAACAGTTCTGCTTGACTGGCTGGACAAAGAGATACTTCCGCCCCTTACGAACGACAAAGTGTTCGGCGAAGATGCAGGCGGTATTTTGGACTCTCTTTCAGCCATTGGTATCAAGGTTAATTTGACAAGTGTTGACAACATACTCAAAACACTTGATACACTCAAAACAGCCAATAGCCTTTTCTCAAATACTATCAAAAGACTTTTAGGCGGATACGCTCTTGTAACAAAGAACTGGGCAAAAGATCAGTCAAGAGCTAAGACGGGCGATGTTGCTATTTTAAACAACCTCGTTCAGTTCCTTTCCGATAACCAGAAATTCCTCGGCGCATTTGTTGCTAACAAGACAGGCGATACTCTCAATATGAAAGTCGTCCTCGGTAGCGATATTCCGACCTTACTCAAAAAAGAAGTTTCCAAGCTCATCTACGGCAACGAAAGCGCAGCAAATAAGACATTCGATCAGCTCGTATTCGAGTGCGCTCTCGGCGACGGCGTAAACAAACTCCTTGCAAGTCTCGACAAGACTATCAGAGAAAAGTACGTCGACGTAGAAACTCCGAACGCTGTTTGGTCTTTCCTTTACAAAGACAAGGGCTTCAAATTCGAAGGCAGTCTTGACGGCTACAAGTACGACAAGTCAAAGACGCTTGACGCTACTGTAACCGATATGATCAATGCGATCTACACCCACCACAAGGACACAATTAAGGCTCTCTTTACTCAGTACGGTGAGAAGCTTCAGACAGCTGCCACTTCAACAGAGTGGGGCGCTCCGTTCGCGTCTCTCTTGAAGCTTAACACAACCGATCTCTCATTCCTTGACAGCATGTCAATGAGCGGCTCTCTCAAGAGCTTCAACACATTCGCAGGCACATTCGTAAAGGGCGTTACAACCTACACAGGCTGGGATAACAACGCAAACTTCGGCGCTAACTTCCAGAAGATGTTTAAGTGGGCTATCGACGAAGCTAATAAGACCAATGTCGAAAACAACCCCTACAAGGGCATTTCCGGAAATGATTTCTCAGCGTATGCATTAGCACTTGCTAAGATCATCGTTAAGGCTACAGTTGAGGACGACAAGGTCGTTGACGCTCTCAATTCCTGCACAAGTGCAAAGGAAGTCATCACAAAGCTTCTTCCCGTAGTTGTAACAGACAACGGTAAGGCTATTGTAGGCAAGAACTCGAAGACCTACGAGCAGGTTCTCGGTGATATCCTCGGCTACTATCTCAATAGCTACGCTATTCTCTACACCGACACAGCCAACAAGACAAGATACACAGTATCTTCCGGCAAATCATACCTCGATGTACTTAACTATGCGGCTAACTACTATCTTTGCGACCTCAACTTCGACACACTTCTCGGCGTGAACCTCGCTAAGACAGACTCGTTCCTTACGAAGCTTGACAAGCTCCAGGCTGTCCTCTTCACAGGTACAAAGACACTTCAGTACTCCAAGGCATCTACACTCATTCCGGGCGTTGTCGACGCTATTATGAACCTTAACTTCGAAAAGCTCGTTAAGGTCGGTTTCGAAGATGCTTTCACAAACATCAACACAAGCGTTTCAGCTGCTAACCTCGTTTGCTATATGCTCAACAACACCTTCAAGGGTGTTCTCGGCGTAAAGGTATTTGACGAAAAGTACTTCACAACAATCGAAAGTATGCTCAGCAACGACTCACTTCAGGTTGCAGTCGCTAACATTCTCGTCGGTCTCAACGGAAGAAAGGCTCAGATCCTTCCCGTTGCTTACTACCTGTTCAACGCTCTTTCAGATCAGAGCAAGCTCGTAGCTTATGTTCCTGCGAAGGTACAGGCGACAGGCAAGGCTAACGACGGTGGCGTAAAGGTTTACAACGCCTACAACAAGAAGGCTCTCGTTAAGGGCACCGACTACACGGTTACAGCTAAGAGCGTTAAGCCGGGCAAGGCAACCGTTACTGTTACAGGTAAGGGCAACTACGTCGGCAGCATTACACTTACATTCAACATCGTCTGCGAGAAGCACAACCCCGTAGCTAAGGTTACAAAGAAGGCTACCTACACCGCAAAGGGCACAAGAACCTACACCTGCTCCTACTGCGGAAAGGTCACAAAGACCGAGCCTATCGACTACCTTGCACCCGCACAGGTTAAGAACCTCAAAGCTACAAGCGTTAAGCAGAAACAGCTCAAGCTCACATGGAGCAAGGCTGACGGCGCCGCAAACTACGAAATCTATAAGAGCACAGACGGTAAGAAGTGGACAAAGGTTGCAACAACCTCTTCAACATCCTATACAGTTAAGAACCTCAAGGCAGGCAACAAGTACCAGTTCAAGGTTCGCGCAGTCTCCAAGGTTAAGAAGTATGGCGCATACAGTGCAGTCCTCAAGACAGGCACAATGACAGCGTCGGTCGGCACAGTTACACTCAAGTCAACGAAGTCCAAGCAGGTTTCGGTATCCTGGAAGAAGGTTACAGGCGCAAGCAAGTACATCGTCCAGTACTCGACCGACAAGAACTTCAAGAAGAATGTTAAGTCGACAACTGTCACAAAGACAAGCGCAACGCTCAAGAAGCTCACAGGCGGCAAGAAGATCTACGTCAGAGTTATCGCCGTCAATGCTTACAAAGTAAACGCTTCCGCAAGCAAAGTTGCTAACATCAAAGTTAAGAAGTAAAATTACTTCCCATAAAACGAAAGAGAGCGGTTCGCCGCTCTCTTTTTGTATATTTCTGCTTTTTAGCCGAAAACCTCCTCGGTCACCTTTAGTGTCCGAGGAGGTTTTGCTTTCATCAAACTTTCGGCAACTTAGAAAATCCGACTTCCAATTCTTCGTCTGTCGGCACATAGTCGTCCATCTTTCCGTCGTGGAACTTTTCGTATGCGAACATATCGAAATATCCCGTACCGGTCAAACCGAAAACGATTGTCTTTTCTTCGCCGGTCTCCTTGCACTTTATAGCTTCGTCCAACGCAACTTTTATTGCGTGACTGCTTTCGGGGGCGGGGAGTATTCCCTCAATGCGTGCGAAGTACTCAGCTGCTTCGAAGACGGCTGTCTGCGGTACGGAAACAGCTTCCATGTACCCGTCATCATAAAGCTGTGAAAGGGTAGAATTCATGCCGTGATAGCGAAGTCCGCCTGCATGGCTGGACGACGGAATAAATCCGCTTCCGAGGGTGTACATTTTAGACAGCGGACAGACCATACCCGTATCGCAGTAATCGTAGGCGTATTTTCCTCTCGTGAAACTCGGACATGACGCAGGCTCAACGGCGATTATACGGCAGTCGAGTTTGCCCTGAATTTTGTCACGCATAAACGGGGCGATGAGACCGCCGAGGTTCGATCCGCCACCGGCACAGCCGATGATGATGTCGGGTTTTTCGCCGTACTTGTCGAGTGCCGTCTGAGTTTCAAGTCCGATGACAGATTGGTGAAGCATTACCTGATTGAGAACACTTCCGAGTACATATCTGTATCCTTCGGTTTCTGTGGCTTTTTCGACAGCCTCGGATATCGCACAGCCGAGACTTCCACTTGTTCCGGGGTGTTCTGAAAGTATTTTTCTTCCGACTTTCGTTTCGCTTGACGGTGACGGCGTTACAGATGCGCCGTATGTACGCATAACTTCTCTTCTAAACGGTTTTTGTTCGTATGATACCTTGACCATGTAGACGTTGCAGTCGAGACCGAAGTAGGAACTTGCCATGGAAAGTGCCGTTCCCCACTGACCTGCGCCCGTTTCGGTCGTTACGCCCTTAAGTCCTTGTTCTTTTGCGTAGTACGCCTGAGCAATAGCGGAATTGAGTTTGTGACTTCCGCTCGTGTTGTTGCCCTCAAATTTGTAGTATATCTTGGCAGGAGTGCCTAATTTTTTTTCGAGGCAGTACGCTCTGATAAGCGGTGACGGACGGTACATCTTGTAAAAATCCTGTATTTCCTGCGGTATCGGATAATACGCCGTAGTGTCGTCAAGTTCCTGCTTTATAAGTTCGTCGCAAAATACAGGCGACAATCCCTGAGCCGTCATAGGCTCGTGAGTTACGGGATCGAGCAGGGGAGCGGGCTTCGTTTTCATATCCGCCCTGAGATTGTACCAAAATTTGGGCATCTCATCCTCCTGAAGATAAATTTTGTAAGGGATGTTTTTTTCTGACATAGCTATGTCTCCTTTCTCGGGACGGGATAAAAAAATACTCCTGTCCCACAACAAATTGATAAATTTGCCGGGACAGGAGTTAAAAATTCCTGCGGTGCCACCCTGCTTGACGCACTATTGTGTGTCCTCTCTGCGCGTACAGACATACGCCGACTCTTGTTCACGAAGTGTCCACTCCGTCGCACATACTCCGAAAATTCGTTTCCGATTGCCCTTGGAAGTCCATTCGGTTTCGGTTGTTTCTGCCGCGATTTCACCGCCCGCGACTCTCTTTGAGAAAAACTCCGAGACCTACTCACTCTCCCTCAACGGTTTAGCTTATTATAGTACAGTGACTTTTCTTATGTCAAGACTTTTTTGAAAATCTGTTAAAAATTGATAATTTCAAGATGCTCTAAAAGTATCTTCAAACCGATTAAAATGAGAATTACGCCGCCTGCTATCTCTGCCTTGCTCTTGTACTTGGTGCCGAAAATGTTGCCGACCTTAAGTCCTATAGCGGAAAGGACGAACGTCACACAGCCTATCAGCGACACGGCAGCTACGATGTTGACGTCGGGCAAAAGCGCGAATGTGACACCTACGGCAAGAGCGTCAATGCTCGTAGCTAAAGCCAAAACGAACATTGTTTTCACCGAAAACGACGGATCAACGTTTTCTTCGTCCTTGGACAAGCCCTCCTTGAGCATATTTCCGCCGATAAGTGCGAGCAAAACAAAGGCTATCCAATGGTCAAACGAGGTTATGTACTTTTCAAATGTCGAGCCGAAGAAATAGCCGATAAGCGGCATAAGCGCCTGAAAGCCGCCAAACCACGCGCCTATTATAAGATAATGCGTCGCTTTAAGCTTTTGCGTCGACAGACCCTTACAAACGGAAACGGCGAACGCGTCCATGGAAAGTCCGACTGCGATCAAAAGTAATTCGATGATGCTCATTTTTAAAATTCCTCCAAAAAAAATATCAGGTACTTGCCGTACCCGAAAAAAGAAAAATCCCAAGCACAGCAAAGCTATACTTGAGTCTCGATATTAAGCGAAGAAACGCTTTCAGACAAGCCAGATGCAAAAACACCAGTATGTTGACTTGCCACTTGAATAAATCAAGCAATCTACTCCCTCAATGCCGTAATATAGTAACACACGAAAGTCGAAATGTCAAGAAAAGGGTCGAAAATTGCAGATTTTCGGTTTTTTCAGCGAATGTTCGGGCACCCCTTAGCACTTTGCCTTACGGCAAGCGCACGGGGTACCGCTCCACATTCGCTTGCCGCCCCTCCGCCCCGGCACCCCACCCGGCTTTGCTACAAACCGAAACATTCCGTGCTTCACCGCACCGTGTTCACATTTCGTCGGCTTCCCCCGGCACCCCACCCGTGCTTCCCAATAATTCAACTGCAAAATTGACATTATCCCGATTTTGTAGTATAATATCCTTACCGAAAGCTAAACCCAAAAAGGAGAGGATATTATGCAGTACAAAATCGAAGGTACTCCGCTTCCGGTCGTAATTTGCGAGCTTGAAAACGGAGAAAAAATGATAACAGAAAGAGGCAGTATGAGCTGGATGAGCCCCAACATGAAAATGGAAACGACCAGTAACGGAGGCTTCAGAAAAGTTGTCGGAAGAATGTTCTCAGGTGAGGGCATGTTCCAAAATATATACACTTCACAAGGCGGCCCCGGTATGATAGCGTTTGCGTCGAGCTTCCCCGGCTCTATAAAAGCTATAAACATTACGCCGGATAAATCCATTATCGTACAGAAAAGTGCATTTCTCGCAAGCGAAACAGGCGTTGAACTGTCGGTGCATTTTCAAAGACGCTTTAAAGCCGGATTTTTCGGCGGTGAAGGTTTTATAATGCAGAAACTTTCGGGTAACGGTACGGCTTTCATCGAAATAGACGGTCACGCCGTCGAATACGACCTTATGCCAGGTCAACAGCTCATTGTCGATACAGGCTACCTCGCCGCAATGGACGCCACATGCAGTATGGACGTAGTATCCGTTCCGGGCGTTAAAAACATGATTTTCGGCGGAGAGGGGATATTCAACACCGTTATCAGCGGGCCGGGTAAAGTCATATTACAGACAATGCCCATTCACGCCGTTGCCGGTGCATTGAGTCCTTATATGATAAGTTCAAACTGATTTTTTAATGTACAGGCGAATGCTGTCAGAATAAGCAAAGATTACAAAGCCCCCGAACCGAGCTCGGTTCGGGGGTAAGTTTGTGTTATTCATTGCCGATTAAATATTTCAACCTCAGTATTCTGTCTTCGATCGTTGCGAGCGTTTCGTCTTTCGTCATTACCCTGTTTGAAATCGAAAGTAAATCGAAAAAGTCGTTGTACTCGGCGATAGAATCGCTGTCGGTCGAGATGAAAAGATAATTACCGGGGAAATATCCCTCTATAGATTGGTCGCTTGCCATTGCGATAAGCGAGGTCTCAACTTCGGGTCTTGGGTCAGATGCCGATTCTATCGACATGATGACATCGGTCTTTTCGTACTTGTTATTTTTGAGAATGTTTATCTTGTACTTGTCGGGGTGCTCTTTAATGAATTTTGCGAGCCGTTCCAAAATCGCTATCCTCGTTTCGACTTTCAAAGGTTTGCTGTAATCCGTCGGTACTTCACGGACTAATCCCACTTCGCAAAAATCTATAAGTCCGCTAAGCGGAGTGATAAATGCGTGAGTTTCGATGCCGTCGAAGTATTCTTTATAGTAGGCACGTGTGGTCGCTATCATATAATCCCTGTCGGGTAGGTCGTCACGTGCCAATTCGTCCCAATCCTCAGTTGTCATAAACGGGATAACGCATATGTTACTGCCGGCAACTCGGTGAAGCTGTCTGCCGAAAATGCTCTTGGAAATCGGCGCTTTGACGTCTAAAATATTGTCGTGTACCTGTGAATTTATCTTCATGGATTTACAGAGAATTTCGAAATCCGTTGCGTACATGTCGGCTAAATCCCGATTTCTGATATAGTACCCCTTTTTGAAATCTTTCTTAGCCAAAAGTACAATATCGTCGGTTACGATGAGGAAAGAATAAAGCTGCTGCTTGTTCCTGTCGGTGTTTCGACTGTCATCAATATAACTTGTACAGCAAAGCAAATTCAGTTTTATAAGGTCAAATACCGATACCGTCTTTCCTTTCGCAGTCGAGTTGACGATACAGCGAAAGTCGCAATTTTCTTTCTTTGATGCCACGTCAAGCAAAATGCTCGTAGGAAAGTTAGTATATACCCGTTTCGTCTTGTTCTTGTCGGAAAGCAGGTATGCCGCATAGTTCAAAAGTTCGAGTTGATTGTTGAAAATGAGATAATCTTCGGTAATTTCGGTGACGCTCGTTTTCGTTTTCGGCTCTTTGCCTATATTGAATGTCATGTGACCGAAATAGTTTTCGAACTTCTCTTTTCCGAAAACTTCCGAAATATATGCTTCAGTCAGTTCGTTACGTTTTAAGTCGCTCTTGCACACAGCGTTGAGAACGGCATAAAAATTGCGAAATGACATTTTTCTTGTACCTGAAAGTATCTTCGAAAGGTGACTTCTTTCGATTCCCGTAGCCGTTGCCAGAGAGTATATCGTGTAGTCGCTTTCTTTTATCAAAGTCTTGAGAATTTCCTGAAATTGCGCCATCGGCATCACCTCTGTTCACATTTTAGTTTAGTAATTATTCCATGTCTGTTGCGTTATTTGCTGTTTCGGTTTTTGTGATTTGAACGTCACCGTTCTTTTCTCTTTCTTCTCTGTTTTTCGTAACCTGAGCGGTGATATTTTCCATAAACTCGCCGTGAAGTTTGAACTTCGTCGAGAATACGATAAGAGAAGCGATAAAGAACAGTGCGGGGAGAATGAGCATCATAAGGTTGATAGCACCCTTGACGCTTGAAGCGTCAACTTCGCCCGTGACAACCTTAGTATAGTTAGTACCGAGACCTGCAAAGAGAATAATGACCTGAATTGTATATGCCATTTTCTGCAAGAAGCCTTTCATCGAGAAGGTGATAGACTCCGCTCTGTAACCTAATTTTATTTCGCCGTAGTCGACTATGTCCGCAAGGAAAACTGTCTGAGAGACGAACATTGAACCTGTACCGATCGAACCGATGAGATAGAAAACATCAAGTAATATCACGTTATCAAGTACCATTCCCGAAAGGAACATTCCGCCGTAGCTGACGATCGTCAGTATCAGCGACGCCTGATAAGCGCGCCTTCTCGAAGTGAACTTCATCAAAATCGGAAGAAGCAACAGACCCAGCGTAGCTCCGACAGCGCCCATTGCACTGAAAAGTGACTGCTTGGTGGTGTCGCCGACAACATACTTGAAATAGTAAGCCGCAACACCCGATATCATATAGTATCCGGCGTTTGAAAGCATTGCGAAGAGCATAAACACAAGAAGCTGGTCGTTGTTTTTTGCAATGGTAAAGACCTTTTTGAATGTGAATTTTTCACTGGGTTTTATAACCTGAGTTTCTTTGACGTGTGTCATAGAGATAACCGCAAAGAATATCAGGCAAATGCCGCATATCAACGCTAAACGGCTAAAGCCCTGAGCGTCATAAGGCTGAGCGTCCGTGCTTTCCTTGCTCAAAAGGGGGAGAAGAATGGGAGCGCCGATGAGAATTATTCCCTGACCGAGACCCGAGAAGGCTCTTGCTACGGTCGAAATAATGCTTCTTTTACCCGGGTCGCTTGTGAACGAGGGTACCATTGACCAGTAGGGGATATCAGCCATGGTGTTAGTCATACCCCAGCCGACATACAGCACTGTTACGAGTATATAAAGCGGAATACCTCTGACGCCGAGGTCTGTAAACAGGAAGAACAGCACTATAGCATTAGCGCAGGCTCCCAAAATGACCCACGGGCGGTATTTTCCGAATTTCGTCTTGGTGTTGTCGACGATAGAGCCCATCATCGGATCGTTAATGCCGTCCCAAATTCTCGCAAGCGGAGCTAAAAGGAGCAAAAACGCAACCTTGACCTGAAGAATATCCGTAAGATAAATCGAAAGATATGAGTAAAACATACCGTAGCTCAAGTCAAGTCCTACGGCACCTAAGCCGTACCAAACGCTTGAGCCTAATTCTTTAAGCTTTTCCTTCATGGGAAAACCTCCTTAAATGTTCTTTAGACTATCATACTAAAAAAATCGACATTCGTCAACCTATTTCAAAAGACCTCTTTTTTCCACTGCCTTGAAAAGCGGTATTCCGAGAAAAACCGCCGAGATAATTTCGCCTATACCTACTAAAAGCGCCTGTATCAAAAAAGCCTTGAAGCTTATCCCGTTTTCGTTTTGGACAAATATTGTCAGTTCAAGACCGACGATTACCGAGTTAAAGATAACGGGCATAAAAAGCGAAAGCATCGGAAGGCTTTTTAAGCGGATGTTTCTTAGCTTATACATACAAATGCCCGAAAAAAGCGTCGCCGCCGTTCCGAAAATCAAGTCAAGGGGCATTGAACCTATACCGGTCAAATTCGCTATAAAACAGCCTATTGTAACTCCGGGGATTGCCGCGGGTGTTATCACACACAAAGCACAAAGAGCCTCCGAAAGCCTAACCTGTATCGGCGCAGAAGCGGAATTTTGCAAAAGTAAATTTTGCATCACAGTCAAAACGGCGTACATGGCGGCAATAACGGAAGCCTCCGTCAAAAAGCGAGTGCTTTTTTTGTTGTTATTCATTTTTAATTCCTCCGTAGTTTTGATTTAGCTAACCTATAATTTAACGGTTATGCAAGTCAGGATGGTCACGAACTGACTTTGTTTTATTTATTTAAATATGATAAAGCTTTGCGCTTTCGTATTCCGCATCGCTTGTCAAGTTGATGCCGAGCTTTTTGAGTATTCGCTCATCTTCGTTTGAAAGTATCGCAGTCGAATGCATTTCACAGCCCTTGAGCTTTCCGACTTGGTTGAGCGCGTGCTGTGCCATAGGATTAGTTGCCGCACAGATAGAAAGCGCCATAAGAACCTCGGTTACCGTAAGACGTGGCGTTTCTCTTCCCAAAAGCTCCGTCTTGAGCTTTTGCATAGGCTCGATGATGACAGGGGATATGAGCATTATTTCGTCGTGAATTGAACCTAAAAGCTTTATAGCATTGAGTATCGCCGCCGACGCACAGTTGAGAAGCTCCGAGGTTTTGCCTGTGACGATTTCTCCGCTTTCAAGTTCGATAGCCGCCGCAACGGTGTTTGCGCTTTCGCTTTTTTCGTTTGCTTTTACCGAAACCTTGCGGTCGGATATATCCGTGCCCGCCTTTTCCATAAGAACCTCGATTTTGGAAATTTCCTCATCGTTGCCCGCACCCTTGCGCTTTTTGCAAAGAGCGGCGTAGTATCTCCTGATTATCTCGTCCTTGGCGGCACTCTTGACGCTCTCGTCGTCCGTTATGCAATAGCCCGCCATATTAACGCCCATATCGGTCGGTGATTTATAGGGTGACTCACCGAGTATCTGAGTGAAAATCGCCTTGAGAACAGGGAAGATTTCAACGTCGCGGTTGTAATTTACCGTCTGTTCGTTGTACGCTTCAAAGTGGTAGGGGTCGATCATATTTATATCGTTAAGATCGGCTGTTGCGGCTTCGTAGGCGAGATTTACGGGATGATTGAGCGGGATGTTCCAAATGGGGAAGGTCTCGTATTTTGCATAGCCTGCCATAATACCTCTTTGATGCTCGTGATAAAGCTGAGACAGACAGACAGCCATTTTTCCGCTACCGGGTCCCGGAGCCGTTACAACGACAAGTGAACGCTCGGTTTCAACGTAGTCGTTCTTTCCGAAGCCCTCAGAGCTGACGATGTAGGAAACCTTTGACGGATAGCCTTCAATTCTGTAGTGCTTGTAGGTTTTAATGCCCATATTTTCAAGCTTTTTAATGAAGCTGACAGCCGACGGCTGACCTGCGAACTGCGTCAAAACGACGGAGCCGACAAAAAAACCGTAACCTCTGAAAATGTCAATAAGTCTGAGTACGTCAAGATCGTATGTGATACCCAGGTCGCCTCTGACCTTGTTCTTTTCGATGTCGCCGGCGTTGATAGCGAAAACTATTTCGGCTTGATCTTTTAACTGCGTCAGCATTCTCAGCTTGCTGTCGGGTTCAAAACCGGGCAGTACTCTTGATGCGTGAAGGTCGTCAAAGAGCTTTCCGCCGAATTCGAGATAGAGCTTTCCGCCGAATTTAGCTATCCTTTCCTTGATTTTTTCAGATTGCATTTTTAGGTATTTGTCGTTGTCAAATCCCGTTTTTACCATTTGAATCACCCCTAAGTTTAATAACCTTAAAATTTTATCATATCAAACGACATTTTTCAATCCTTATCGAAATTTTTTACAAAACCTTTTTGACAATTTCAAGTCCTTGACGAGACAAAAAACTTTCGGCTTTGAAAGTAAAAGACATGTCCGAAATCTGCTTCGGGCTGTGTGCGTCGATTCCGATGACGGCTTTGTTTCCGACTTGCTTTGCGATACGCCAAAATTCGCTGTACGGATAAAGCTCACGACCCTCGTCCTCGCTTTTTCTAAGTCCGAGAACATTGTATTCGAGAGGTATGTCTTTTTCTTTCGCCGCAAGGCATATCGCACGGCTGACTTCCTCGGCTGTGTCGTCAAATTCGCCGTATCCGAGCATGAAAAGGTCGGGGTGGGCGACATAGGCGTAAACGTCGCTGTTTATTGCGTCGATGATGTTTTCTTTGTACAGGTGTAGGCTTTCGGGTGTGTGAATGTGTCCGCTGTATTCACCGCCTATTTCATAAGGAACATAATGATGACCCAAAATAGCGTAGTCGATACCGTTTTCCTTTATGAATTTATTAAGCCATTCGAAGTGCCGAGGAAAGTACTCCCATTCGAAACCGAGTTTAATTTCGATTTGACCTGAATATTTTTCTTTGAGCTTTTTTATGCTGTCAATGTATCCTTGAGCTTCTTTTAACGTCATTCGTATTCCCGACACGTACCCGTTTTCATAGGGCCAAGGGCCGTGGTCGGAAAATCCGAGAACTTCAAGTCCCGACTTTATCGCCGCTTTGACATACTGTTCATCACTGCCTTTTGCGTGGTGACAGCGTTTCGTGTGCGTGTGATAATTTGCTATCATAAACAATACCTCCCTTGTCTGTCTCGGATATTTTAGCACAAATTCGCCCGTATTCAAATATTAAATTACACAAAATCGAGAAATATTTAAAAATTTGCGTACATGTACTTTAATTTCTTTACAGATTATGTTATACTATTTCAGTATGATGAGAAACTTTAACTCTTAAGGAAGGAATGATATAAATAAATGGATAAGGGAAAGTTTTATATTACGACCGCTATCGCATACACTTCGAGAAAGCCTCATATCGGAAACAGCTATGAGATCGTACTTACCGACGCTATCGCAAGATATAAGCGTCTTCAAGGTTACGACGTCTACTTTCTCACCGGTACAGACGAACACGGTCAAAAAATCGAAGAATACGCCCGTACAGCAGGTGTAACACCGAAAGAGTATGTCGACAAAGTCGCAGGCGAAATCAGAGGAATATGCGATTTGTTAAACACGACATACGACAAGTTTATCAGAACGACCGACGACTATCACGAAAAGACAGTCCAAAAGATATTCAAAAAGCTCTATGACCAAGGCGATATATACAAGAGCGAATACGAGGGACTTTACTGTACTCCGTGTGAATCGTTCTGGACTGAGTCACAGCTTGTCGACGGAAAGTGCCCCGACTGCGGTGGCGAAGTCAAAAAAGCCAAAGAGGAGGCATATTTCCTCAGACTTTCAAAGTATCAAAAACAGCTTGAAGAATACATCGAACAAAACGATAACTTCATCTATCCCGAAAGCCGAAAGAAAGAAATGCTCAACAACTTCATAAAGCCGGGACTTCAGGATCTGTGCGTTTCGAGATCGTCTTTCAAATGGGGTATCCCCGTAACTTTCGATGACAGGCACGTTATCTATGTTTGGATAGATGCACTTTCAAACTACATCACCGCTTTGGGTTACGACCCTGACGGCTCAAGCGACCTGTATAAAAAATACTGGCCCGCCGACGTTCACATCATCGGAAAAGACATCGTCCGTTTCCACACGATTTATTGGCCCATTATGCTCATGGCTTTGGGTGAGGAGCTTCCGAAACAGGTCTACGGTCACCCGTGGCTTCTTTTCGGTACAGATAAAATGAGTAAGTCCA
>CAZBXS010000001.1:0-39952 GCA_964495955.1 uncultured Faecalibacterium sp. | reverse complement strand
TCAATACCGATACGCTCCACTAACTGTTTTAATACAGAGTTTTGGTGTGTACATTTCAGTTTATTCTACCGTTACGGACTTTGCGAGATTTCTCGGTTTGTCGATGTCGCAACCTCTGCTTTTTGCGGCGTAATACGATAACAGTTGCATTTGTACGACTTCGAGAGAACCTATAAAAAGTTCGTTCGTTTCGGGAACAGTGATTATATAATCTGCGTCGGGTACTTCGTCTTTGTGCTTTTCTGTCGTAACGCACAAAACCGTTGCACCTCTTGCTTTGACTTCTTTTATGTTGCTTAACGTCTTTTGGAAAATAGCGTCACAACAGGCTAAAGCTACGACAAGCGTCCCGTTTTCAATTAGGGATATCGTTCCGTGTTTCAGCTCGCCTGCGCCGTATGCTTCGGAATGTATATAGCTGATTTCTTTGAGCTTTAACGACGCTTCGAGTGCTACGGCGTAGTCAATGTTCCTGCCGATAAAATAGGCGTGTTCGAGAGGCAAAAATATATCGGACAGCTTTTCGGTTTTATTAGCCGATTTTAATATTTTTTCCATTTTGTCGGGTATCGCCATAAGTTCCGACATTAGTTTTCTTGTTTCGTCAGGACTGATTTTGCCGAGTTTTTGCGCCATATATATCGCTAACAAGTACATCATAAATACCTGCGTCGAATACGCTTTCGTCGTCGCAACGGCGATTTCGGGCCCTGCCCACGTATAAAGTACATCGTCACTTTCGCTCGCAATCGAACTTCCGACAACATTTACGACGGACAGAATACGGGCACCTTTCTCTTTCGCCATTCGAAGTGCGGCGAGAGTATCGGCGGTTTCTCCGCTTTGAGAAATTATTATAACGAGGGTGTTTTCATCGACAATCGGGTCTCTGTAGCGAAATTCCGACGCAATATCGACTTCGACCGATATCCCGGTCAACTTTTCTATGACATATTTTCCGAGAACGCCGACGTGATAAGCCGAACCGCAGGCGACTATGAAAGCCTTTTTAATGTTTTGCATTTGTTCTTTAGTCAGCGTCACCGAGTCTAATACTATTTCGCTTTCGGTGTTAATTCTCGGTGAAACGGTCGCTCGAATAGCTTCGGGTTGCTCCATGATTTCTTTTAACATGAAGTGTTCGTATCCGCACTTTTCTGCCGACGAAATGTCCCAAGTGATTTTCTCTTTTACCTTTTTTATCGGTACAAGTTCACTGTCAAAAAATTCGAGTGAATTTCTCTTAATCAAAGCGATTTCGCCGTCCGAGAGCTTATATATTTCGTTTGTACAGCCGAGTATAGCCGTGATATCGGACGAGATGAAATTTCCGTTGTCGCCCGTTCCGACTATGAGAGGACTTGACTTTCTTACACAGACAAATTCGTCGGGTCTGTCTTTACAAAGTATTCCCAGCGCATAAGAACCTTCTAACTTGTCGGCTGTTTTTTTGACGGCAAGAAGAAAGTCGCCGTTATAGTTTTTCTCCAAAAGGTGAGACACGACTTCGGTGTCCGTCTGTGAATTGAATTTGTACCCTTGAGATATCAGCTCGTTTTTTAGGGAAGAATAATTTTCGATTATCCCGTTGTGAACGACGGCGAACAGTCCGCTTTGGCTTAAATGCGGGTGAGAGTTTTCGTCTGACGGCTCTCCGTGCGTAGCCCAACGTGTGTGACCGATTCCCACCGTTCCGCCGACGAAACCTGTACTTTCGATTTTTTCTTCGAGAAAAGAAAGCCTGCCTTTAGACTTAACGGTGTCTATTTTTCCTTTGTTTATAACGGCGATACCTGCCGAGTCGTAACCTCTGTATTCGAGTTTTTCAAGACCCGAAACGAGATACGGCGTTGCATTTTCTTTTCCGATATATCCGATAATTCCACACATAACGATTACCTCCGTTTTTTCATTTTTCTTCCACTACTTTACATTAAAATATTACGGTTTAGATGAATTCATTATGTACGGTTTTTAGCTAATTTATTATTTACTCAAAGTCAAATTCGTCTTCGTTTTTTATCATAAAAATTCTGAAAACCCCGTCGAGTACTTCGTCATCTGTGACACGCTTGTATTTTTCTTCATTTTCACTCGATAGTATTTCGAATATGTCGACGAAGCCGTCGTTTTCCTGTGTACATAGGATTGCGTATTCGTTGTTTTTGAAATTTATGATATCGAGAAATTCATATTCTGCCGTAACTCCGTCGGTGTCCGTTACCGTTACAAGTGCGACTGCCTCAGGGTCGTCGTCTTTGATTTGATCTAAAATCGATGCCATTTTTTACCTCCGTTATAAGTTTGATTGTCTGCTGTTTGGTACGGCGGTTTCACCGCCGTAAGCGTGCACTCGCAAGCTACTGCGCACGCCGTCCGTAGCAGAGAGTTCATCTTCTTGAGAAAATTATATCTGCCTGTTAGTTTTTAACCGACTAACCAAAACGCCGAATTGCAAAGCAAGTCGGCGTTTAAATTATTTTATCTGCCGATAGCGCTGAGCTTCTTCATCGGCTTTTTTCTCTTGTATTCTTTTTTGTGCTTCTTCGAAGCCTTCTTCGGCTGGTCGCTGTTATAAAGGAAGCCGAAAATAAGGCTCATGATGAAGATGACGGCGAATATAGCAAGTACAATATAAAATCCGTAAGAAAGCTGTGCTACCTGTACCTTGGACAATGCCGAGCCGAGAGTTGACAAAGCGTTATCCTTGGTCAGTTCACCTGCTGCCGCAGTTGCAAGAGATGCGAGCGAAACCGCAGGTTCATCACCTGTCAGACAGTTAAGTGCGTTGGCACCGCAACCTGCCGCAATGATGAGGAGAATAAATCCGACGCCCGAAAGAATAGCCTGCGGAACGTGAAGATTGCTTACGCCGGAAATTATTGATATAGCCAGTGCGAAAAGACAAGCTACGGCAACAAGTACGAAAAATGTGATAGCCGGTTTGAGCATTGGATCGAGTATCTCCAAAACAGCTGAATTGTCGCCGCCTTCGCCACCGCTTGAACCGCTACGGCTGACAAGCTCTTTTATAGCTTCGAAAATCGAGTAGCTGTAAGTTTTGTTTATGATAACGGCGGTTATCGTGAAAGTGAAAAACTTGAGGAAAAACGCACAAAGTATCGAGCCGAAGCCGAGTATAGCCGTTGAAATTCTGTAAGATAAATTCATAATATTTTCCTGCCTTTATTATTTTTTAGCTTGGAACGATGAGTTCAAAGCCACTGTTCTGTTAAATACGAGCTTGTCTTCACTGCTTGAAGTGTCGACACAGAAATAGCCCTGACGCATAAACTGGAACACATCTCCGACCTTAGCGTCCTTTAAAGAGCCTTCGACTAAGCAGTCGTTCAAGACAATGAGTGAGTTGGGATTAAGGTTATCGGTGAAGCTTCCGTTAGCTTCGTCGGACGGATTTTCGACGTTGAACAGCCTGTCGTAAAGTCTGACCTCACATTTTACGCTGTCTGCCGCGCTGACCCAGTGGAGAGTGCCCTTGACCTTTCTTCCGTCGGGTGAGTCACCGCCCTTTGTTTCGGGGTCGTAGGTGCAGTGAACAACGGTTACATTTCCGTCATCATCCGTTTCGTAATCCGTACAGGTGACGAAATATGCGCCCTTGAGTCTGACCTCGTTTCCGGGATAAAGTCTGAAATACTTTTTAATGGGCTGTGCCATAAAGTCTTCCTGCTCGACGTAAATCTCCTTGGAGAACTTAACCGTTCTCGTTCCGAGTTCGGGCTTATTCGGGTTTATCTCAACCTGTATTTCCTCCGTCTTTCCGTCGGGATAATTGTCGATTACCACCTTTAAGGGACGAAGAACAGCCATAGCTCTTTGAGCGTTTAGGTTAAGATCGTCTCGAACGCACGCCTCCAAAAGTCCGAAGTCAACGACACTGTAGGCTTTGGAAACGCCTATGCGGTCGCAAAATTCTCTTATCGCCGCCGCGGGATAACCTCTGCGGCGCATACCGCTGATGGTCACCATTCTCGGATCGTTCCAGCCGTCGACTATGCCCTCGTTGACAAGCTGTAAGCATTTTCTCTTGCTTGTCAGGCAGTAGTTGAGGTTAAGACGGGCAAATTCGATCTGTCTTGACGGCTGATCGAGCTCGAGTTCTCTTAAAAACCAGTCGTACAGCGGTCTGTGATTTTCAAATTCAAGCGAACACAGCGAGTGAGTGACGCCCTCTCTTGTGTCCGAAAGGGGATGAGCGAAGTCGTACATCGGATATACGCACCACTTGTCACCGGTCTGGTGATGGGAAACGTGAGCTATTCTGTAGATAACCGGGTCGCGCATATTCATATTGGGCGATGCCATATCTATTTTAGCTCTGAGTACCTTCGCGCCGTCGGGGAATTCGCCGTCGGTCATTCTTTGGAACAAGTCCAAGTTTTCCTCTATTGAACGGTTTTTGTAAGGACTGTCCTTTCCGGGCTCGGTGAGAGTACCTCTGTACTGTCTTATTTCCTCAGCCGAAAGGTCATCGACATAGGCCTTGCCCATTTTGATGAGCTTAACGGCGCAGTCATAGATGAAATCGAAATAGCTTGATGCGTACAGCACCTTGTTCCATTCGAAGCCGAGCCATTTTATGTCCTCTTGAATCGAATCGACATATTCGACGTCTTCTTTTGTCGGGTTCGTGTCGTCAAGTCTGAGATTGCATACACCGCCGTACTTTTTAGCTGTCGTAAAGTTAATGCAAATCGCCTTGGCGTGACCGATATGAAGGTATCCGTTGGGTTCGGGCGGAAAACGGGTCTGTACATGGTCATATACGCCTTTTTCAAGGTCTTCGTCTATAAAATCGTGGATAAAATTAGAAACTTTTACTTCTTCCATATTTTCTCCTTTCTCAGTTTGAAAATTTCATTTTTGCTTTTGTAAGTCTTGCCTGTACTCTTTCATTTCCGAGAAGCGCCATGATAGAGCAAAGGTCGGGTGTGTTTCTTCTCGAAGTTACGGCAAGTCTTACGACTGTTGAAACGTCTCCGACATGACCTTTGTACATATCGGGATTTTTCTTGTACTCTTTGACATTCGGAGTAAATCCGAGCGGTTCGCAGATGTCTTTGAGCTTTTGGAACCATTCGTCTTTGCCGTCGTTTTCGTCATATACTTTTTCGTACATGTCAAGTATTGCCACAGCGTCGGCACCGCTGATGTTTTCGGGAAGAACGGGTTCTTCGTCGCTTATCTCATCGAAGAAGTACTTGCAGTATTCACGAACTTCCGACCATTTTGCGATATCTTTTCTCGGCTTTGCGGTTCCTCTGTCAATTGAGAAAATACCCTTAGAGTATTCTCTGTCTCTGTCAAGCAGGTTGTAAAGCTCACTGTCGTATACTTTCGCCCAATCCAAAACACGTTCGAGAACGGTCTCGGCGTCCATGACGGAAATAACGTTTTTGCTGACGTCTGTGAGTTTAACCAAATCGAAAAGACAACCGCTGGAGCTCATCTTTTTGAGATTGAACTTGAACGAGAACAGGTCTTCTTTCGGGTTGGCACGTCTCCAATCCTCGAAGTTCGAGTTAAGGAGCGTTAAAAGGTACTCCAAAAGGCTCTCTTTCGGGAAACCTTCCTGTACAAAATAGCTGACTGCGGCTTCCGGGTCTTTTCTCTTGCTGAGCTTTCTCTTCGTGCCGTCCTGTTCGTCTATTTTCATGACCTGCGGAGTGTGAGCGTATTTCGGTGCTCTGAATCCGCACGCCTTAAACAGTGCGATGTGTTTGGGTACAGATGAAATCCATTCCTCGCCTCTGATGACGTGCGTCGTCCTCATGAAGTGGTCGTCGCAAACATGGGCGAAATGATAGGTCGGTATGCCGTCCGATTTTAAAAGTACCTCATCTATTATATTTTCGGGCATTTCGATTTTTCCTCTTATGACATCGTCGAAGAAAATTCTCTTATCGCTGTCTCCGTCGCTCCTAAATCTGAGTACGTACGGCTGACCTGCCTCGATTCTTTCTTTCTGCTCATCGAAAGTGAGGTTGCGACACTTTGCCCATTTTCCGAAGTAGCCTCTGATGTCTTCGCCCTCTTGCTCCTGTTTTTCACGGGTTTCGTTTAATTCTTCCGCTGTACAGAAACAAGGGTAAGCAAGACCTTGTTCTACAAGACGCTTTGCGACAGCCTTGTAGATTTCTACTCTTTCACTTTGGGTGTAAGGGCCGTAGTCGCCTTTTTCGCTTTTAAATCCGGTCACGCCTTCGTCAAAATGTACACCGAACGAGTCAAGACCCGTTATGATAGCGGAAACGCCGTCGTCGATTTCTCTTTTCTTGTCCGTATCCTCAATTCGAAGGTACGATACGCCACCGCTTGCTTTTGCGGTCAGAACATCGACCAATGCACCGAAAAGACCGCCGATATGAAGATATCCGGTGGGGGAGGGAGCAAAACGGGTCACACGTGCACCCTCCTTAAGACATCTTTCGGGATAACGCTCCTCAAGCTCCTCAGGCGTCAGTGTGATATCGCCGAAAAGCAGTTGAGCGAGTTTCATATTATCGTCCAAATTTTACACTCCTTTTTATAGTAAGTGACACAGCACATACTTCAATACTTATACATTATAATACAAAGTACATTATCGCAAAAAAATCTCCGTTTAGCAAGAGCAAACGAAGATTTTTTCACTAAATTTATATACATTTTTATCCTTTTCGGCTTTTATCTTTGTTTTGAGGCTTTTGAAACAGCGTTAAAAGTCCGATTATCACAACGAAACCGCCGAATAGTTTCGACAAAAGCTCCGTTTTTATAATTCCGACCAAAAACGCTCCGATTCCTATTCCGACCAGACCGCCCAAAATCAGAGGAATACCCTGCCTGTACTTCACAAGACGGTTTTTCGAATTTATCACGACCGACAAAACGGCACACGGAATGAAGAAAATCAAGTTTATCCCTTGCGCAGTCAACTGATCCGTACCGGCAAAAAGTGTCAGATAAATTATCAAAATACTTCCGCCGCCGAACCCCATGGCACCCAAAATTCCCGACAAAAACGCCGCAATATATGTCATCATTTGAAAATCATTCTTCCGCCTGCCCAAAGGAGAAATATTGCGAATACTTTTTTCAGCACCGTGTCCGACACTTTTTTGAGTACAAGTGAACCGACTGCCGCACCGATAATGCCCGGCAAAATGTAGATTTTCGCATCGGAAAGGTCGATTTCTCCACGAAGAAAATAAATTACGCCGGTTAGTACCGTCAGCGGAAGTATGACGGACACAGCCGTTGCCTGAGCTTGTTTTTGACTAAGCCCCGATTTTGACAGTATCGGTACAGCTATCATACCGCCTCCCGCACCGAACAGTGCGTTCACCGTACCGACTGCGATACCGCTGAGAAAAAGCCGAAAGTTTTTCATAAGTTTCACCCTTATATTTGTTCCCGATAAGAGAGAAATTATGCTTGGGTGAGTTGAATTGCGAAAGGGTATAAAATCCCGCTTTGTGCTTGACAAAGCGAAATTTTGCGGTTATAATCAGGTCAAGGACAACCGGTGATAAAACAGTTGTTCGGTCAGACCTTTTAAAATTATTTGCAACAACCGTCACTTGTCATAGTGACGGTTGTTGTTTTTGCCTTTGTACATCTAACGACTAAACCCATACAGTTCTTGTGAAAAAACTAACAATTAAAAATGCCCCTTTTCACTTGAAAAGATCGATTTAAAATGGTATTATGTACAGTGGTTAATTTTGTGAACGGAAGACATTGATATGAAAAAAGAAAATGTGAAAAAATCCCTCGTTCCCGTCGGCATAATGCTACTTGCGGTCGTACTTTTTGTTATGGTTATAATGGACATGACCGACAGTACGCTTGAACAAAAAACGAAATCGACGGTAGCTATGGGGACTGTGATAACCGAAAAACTTTACGGTGAAAACGACAGCGATACTGCATTCCGAAAAATTGAAAACGCAATAAACGAACTTGAAAACAAAATATCTATGCGTATTCCCGAAAGTACGGTTTCAAAACTCAACGAAAACTTTTCTGTTTCGTGCGATAAAGAAACCGAAGGAATTTTTGCTTTATGCGATGAAGTAAGACGAAAATCGGACGGTGCATTCGACATAACAATGGGCAAAATTACTGCACTTTGGAAAATCGGCGAAGAGGGTGCGACTGTACCGAACGAAAGCGAAATCGAAAAAGCGTTACAGTCGGTCGACGGCGAAAAAGTCAAGTGCGATAACGGCAATATAACAATAGAAAAAGGTCAAAAAGTCGACCTCGGTGCAGTCGGAAAAGGTCTCGCCTGCGACAAAGTCAAAGACGTCCTTGACGGTACAGATGTCGATTCTGCGGTAATTTCCGTCGGCGGAAGCATTCTCCTGTACGGCGAAAATCCGACAGCTGACTGCTGGACGGTGGCTATCCGTGACCCAAGAGGCGAAGCGTCCGACACACTCGGAAAACTGAAACTCGACAGCGGTACGGTCTCGACTTCGGGCGATTATGAAAGAGTACTCGTATCAAACGGAAAAACATACCACCACATACTCGACACGAAAACCGGATATCCTGCCGACAGCGGACTTATCAGCGTAACGGTCGTTTGCGACAGCGGAATTTTGTCCGACGCACTTTCAACCGCCGTTTTTATTCTCGGCAAGGAAAAAGGCATGGCACTGCTTAAAGAATACGGCGTTGACGGCGTCCTCGTTGACGAAGAAAAAAACGTCTTTTTAACAGACGGACTTGAAGATAAATTCGAATTGACAAATTCCGATTACGCCTTGGCAGGTGAAGAAAAATGAGAGAAGGAAAGCGTGCCGACGCAGTGATAGTTTTGGCTTTTCTGACCGTCAGCTTATGTCTCTTTTTGTTGAAGTACGGGCAAGTGGGTACAAAAGTTGCAAAAGTCTATCAGGACGGAAAGCTAACTCACGTAATCGAACTTGACGATACAGACGAAAAAGTGCAGGTAAAAATAAACGGTTCCGTTTTAGCTATCGAAAACGGCGAAATCTATTACTTAAGTTCCGACTGTCCCGACAAACTGTGTGAAAAATTCGGACATCTCAGTCAAAACGGAGATACAGCTTCATGCGTGCCGAACAAAACAGTAGTTACAGTCGAAGAAAATAACGTGTCCGAAACTGCGGACGTAATCACATACTGATAATATGAAGAAAGTTTCAACCAAAAAAATCGCATTGACCGGCGTACTCGGTGCACTCGCCTTGGCGCTGTCTTTTACGGAGAGCCTGCTGATGCCGCAGGTTGCGTTTCTCCCGCCGGGCGCAAAACCCGGACTTTCAAATATAATAACAATGTTCGCCGCAAGCTCTGTGAGTTTCGGCGCAAGTTTGTATATAGTTCTTATCAAATCGGCGTTCGCTTTGGTGACAAGGGGAGGGACGGCGTTTTTCATGAGTTTGGCTGGAGGTTTACTCAGCCTCTTTGTGACGGTATTACTTCTTAAAGTAAAATCCGTCGGCTTTGTCGGTATCGGCGTTGCATCGTCATGTGCCCACAATCTCGGACAGCTTGCGGTGTCTGTTGTACTGACAGGTACGAAAGCCATACTCAATTATGCGCCTTTTCTTATCCTCTTTGCCGTAGCGACGGGTCTTGTGACGGGAACGGTACTTAAAATCGTTATGCCGAAACTCGATAAGATAAAATATATTTCATAAATTAAAGTACACATCTAAAAGATAGGAGTTGTAATTGATGAGCAAAATTGTAAACGGAGTGCTCACCGCCGTCAAAAAAGGCAGGGGCGGTATCAGCGTTCCGCACAATAAGAACACAGCCGATAAGCCTGTCAGAAGAATGGAATTTCCGAAAACGGTCGTTCTTCCCATGCAGCAGCATATAGGCGCACCGTGTGAACCGACGGTCAAAGTCGGAGATACGGTCGATGTCGGTCAAGTAGTCGGAGATACGGACAAATTCGTATCCGCTCCGATACATGCGACAATTTCGGGAAAGGTCACGTCTGTAGGCGAAGTATATCTTGCAAACGGTATGCTTTCGAAAGCCGTTACGATCGAATCCGACGGCGAAATGAGACTTTCACCCGATATCAAACCGCCCGTTATAAATTCGAGAGAAGATTTTATAAAAGCGGTCAGAGCGTCGGGACTTGTAGGTCTCGGCGGTGCGGGTTTCCCAACTCATGTTAAACTTAATTACCCCGAAGACAAAGGCGTCGATACACTTATTATCAACGCCGCCGAGTGTGAGCCTTATATCACCGTCGACTACCGTGAATGTCTCGACCACGGAGAAGATATCGTAAACGGCATATACTCAATTCAAAAGTACTTTAACTTCAAACAAATAATAATAGCAGCCGAGGACAACAAGCCCGAAGCGTTTAAGGTACTGAAAAGTATCATCGACTCCGAGGACAACAAGGACAACGCAGTCAAGCTCATGGTACTTAAATCAAAATATCCTCAAGGTGCCGAAAAAATGATGATTTTGTCCGCTACGGGCAGACGTGTTCCTCCCGGAAAACTTCCCGCCGATGTCGGCTGTGTCGTCATGAACGTCGGCAGTATCGCATTCATAGGAAGATATCTAAAAACGGGAAAACCGCTTATCAGCCGTTCGGTAACGGTTGACGGAACGGCGATAGTCGAACCGAGCAATGTCAGAGTACCCATCGGAACGAAAATATCCGATGTCATTGACCTGTGCGGAGGTTTCAACTGTAACCCGAAGAAGATAATTTTCGGCGGCCCCATGATGGGCGTTGCTCTTTCAAATATAGAAGCACCGCTTTGCAAGCAAAATAACGCAATATTGGCGTTTGCCGATAACAAGCACCTGTCCGAAAAAAGACGTGACTGCATAAGATGCGGAAGATGCGTAGACGCTTGCCCGATGAGCCTTATGCCGACCCTTATCGAAAGATACGCCAAGGCAAAAGATGTCGACAGGCTCAAGAAAATCGGCGTAAACGTCTGTATGGAATGCGGTTCTTGCGCTTATTCCTGCCCGTCAAACAGACCCCTTGTTCAGTACATGAGACTTGCAAAACAGGTCGTCAGAGAGGAGGACAACAAAAATGGATAAGAAACTGACAGTCAGTGCGTCACCGCATATTCATTCAAGCGAAACCACTCAGGGCATAATGCTCGATGTTATAATCGCTTTGATGCCTGCGGCGGTGACAAGCGTAATTTTCTTTAAGTGGCACGCTTTGGCTGTACTTATGACCTGCGTCATATCGTCAGTCGTTTTCGAGTATGTCAGCAGAAAAATAATGAAAAGAAGCAACACACTCGGCGATTTGAGCGCTATTGTTACGGGTATTATATTAGCTTTTAACCTGCCGTCGACTTTACCGCTTTGGATAGCCGTTATCGGCTCATTCATCGCTATCGTTATCGTTAAGCAGATGTTCGGCGGTATCGGTCAGAACTTCGTCAACCCTGCGATAACTTCGAGAATTATACTTATGACCTCGTTCCCGTCTTTGATGTCGACTTGGACACAGCCTTTTGTGACCGGTACAGGTGAAGATGCGGTAACAGCGGCGTCACCTCTGGCTTTGATGGCTGATGTAACGAAGTCGGACGACATCGCTGCGGCAATGGAAAGTGCGGGTCTTCCGTCACTCAAAGACATGTTCCTCGGTTTAAGACCGGGTTCTATGGGCGAAGTTTGTGCGGCGGCTCTCTTGATAGGTTTTGTATATCTTTTGATAAGAAAAGTTATCTCACCGATAATTCCTTTGACTTTCGTCGGTACGGTAGCTGTCTGTATGCTCATCGCAGGTAAAGGTAACCTTACATTTGTTGCCTACCAGATACTCAGCGGCGGACTTCTTTTAGGCGCTATCTTCATGGCAACGGATTACACAACTTCTCCGATAAACAAAAAGGGTAAAGTCATATTCGGCATAGGTTGCGGACTTATAACGAGCCTTATCAGACTTTTCGGTGCACTTCCCGAAGGCGTATCGTTCTCGATAATTTTGATGAATATACTTGTACCTCACATTGAAAATCTCACAACTCCGAAGCCGTTCGGTTCGGTGAAAGAGAAGAAAGAGG
The DNA here is from genome assembly GCA_964495955.1 of uncultured Faecalibacterium sp. Lineage (GTDB taxonomy): Bacteria > Bacillota > Clostridia > Oscillospirales > Acutalibacteraceae > UBA6857. Next base: position 27,902 of record CAZBXS010000001.1, on the reverse strand, counting down.
AGGCGGCGAAATGAAAGGAAAGATAAAAGAAATACTTATCCCCACAGTTGCCCTCTTTGTCATAAGCCTTATTTCAACAGCTCTTTTGGGTGGTACAAATGCATTGACCAAAGACAAGATAGCCGAAGTCGCAGCTGAAACTGCGGCAAAGGCAAGAACGCTGGTTTTGGTCGATGCTACGGATTTCGAAGAAGCGAAACTTACGCTTAACGAAACCGAGTATACATATTATATAGGCAAAAACGCAAACGGAGAGACAGTCGGATATACCGTCACGACGCTCGATAAGAGCTACGGCGGTGACATCGAAGTTATGACAGGCTTTGATACAGACGGAAAAATAACCGGCGTCGAAATTCTCACCATAGACGACACACCGGGTCTCGGTATGAATGCCAAAAACGATGAATTCAGAAATCAGTACATAGAAAAATCCGGCGAACTCACCGTCAGCAAAACGGCGTCGGCAGATGACGAGATACAGGCGATAACGGGCGCAACGATAACCTCGAAAGCGGTAACAAGATGCGTCAATCTCGCTTCCGAAATAGTTGTACAAGCCAAGGGAGGTGCGAACTGATGGCTGAAAAGAAACAAAATGTAGGCAAAGAATTTACTAAAGGTTTGATTGCGGAAAATCCGGTTTTGAGATTGGTACTCGGAACCTGTCCGACCCTTGCCGTTTCAACCTCGGTATCAAGCGCTATAGGCATGGGCGTTGCGGCTACGATAGTTCTTATCTGTTCTAACGTCGCAATATCCGCACTTCGAAAGGTCATTCCTTCAAAGGTCAGAATACCCGCATACATAGTTATAATCGCTTCGTTCGTTACGATGATACAGCTTGTCGTAAAAGCGTTCGTCCCTGCACTTGATACGGCTTTGGGCGTATATCTTCCGCTTATCGTCGTCAACTGCATTATTCTCGGCAGAGCCGAGGCTTTCGCTTCGAAAAATCCCGTACTGGCGTCGGCTATGGACGGTTTGGGAATGGGTTGCGGATTTACGGCGGCGCTGTTTTTGATGAGTACAGTCAGAGAAATTCTCGGTTCGGGAACATTCATGGCAGGAATTAAAGATCTTCTTGCCGTCTTCGGTGACTTCGAATTCAACGGCTTTAAAGTACCGTTTATCAACGAAAATCCGATGATAATATTCGTTCTCGCTCCCGGCGGTTTCTTCGTGTTCGGAATTATGATAGCTCTTTCCAACAAACTTGCCGAAAGAAAAGGTAAGCCGAAAGCCGAACTTCGAGGCTGTGAGGCTTGCCCGATGGCAAAGACCTGTTCAATGGCAGGTAACTGCGAAAAGGAGGGCGTAAACAATGGCTAAAGGATTATTTTCCATTCTCATGACGGCGATACTTACCAACAACTTCGTTTTGGCGAAATTCTTGGGTATCTGTCCGTTCTTGGGCGTTTCGAAAAAACTTAAAACAGCAACGGGAATGTCCCTTGCGGTCATCTTCGTTATGGTGCTTGCGACTGCCGTCACGTACCCCATAAACAAGTACCTTTTAGTCAAAAACGACCTCGAATATCTTCAGACGATAGTCTTTATCTTGGTCATTGCGGCGTTGGTACAGTTAGTTGAGATCGTACTTAAAAAGTACATGAAATCGCTTTATAACGCACTCGGAATTTATCTTCCGCTTATAACAACAAACTGCGCTGTTTTGGGCGTTGTACTTCTCAATATCGACAACGGCTACAACTTCGCCGAGTCAATGGTAAACTCACTGGGCGGCGGTGTCGGCTTTATGCTTGCGATGATAATGTTCGCAGGCGTCAGAGAGAGACTTGAAAGCTGTGATATACCGAAGTCCTTACAGGGACTTCCGATAACCCTCATAGCCGCATCGCTTACATCAGTATCGTTCCTCGGCTTTACAGGTGTTGTCGAGTCGATATTCGCATAAAGGAGGACTTGAGATGAACAGTATAATTACGGCGGTCATCATAGTCTCCGTTATCGGACTTATAGCAGGTCTCGGACTTGCGATAGCATCAATTGTTATGGCTGTCCCCGTTGATGAAAAAGCGACGGCAATAAGAGAATGTCTCCCCGGTGCCAACTGCGGTGCCTGCGGTTTCAGCGGTTGCGACGGATACGCTGCGGCTTTGTCACAGGGCGATACGAAAGATACAGGACTTTGTGCTCCGGGCGGAAACGATGCGGCAAAAGCGATAGCCTCCGTTCTCGGCGTCGAAGCCGGCGAAATAAAGCCGAAGGTTGCGGTTGTACTTTGTCAGGGTAACAGAAGCAATGTCGGAACGAAGCTTAACTACGTCGGAGTTGACAGCTGTAAAATGGCTTCTCAGCTTTTCGGCGGCCCAAAGGATTGCGTATACGGCTGTCTGGGCTTCGGCGACTGCGTTAAAAAATGTCCCTACGGTGCGATATTCATTTGCGACGGTATTGCGAGAATTAACCCGAATTTGTGCAAGGCTTGCAAAATGTGTATAAACACCTGTCCGAAAAATCTTATCGAACTTCTTCCCGTCGAAACCGCACAGGCAGGAGTATTCTGTAAAAACAGAGACAAGGGCGCAAAGACACGCAAGCAGTGCAAAGTCGGCTGTATCGGCTGTATGAAGTGCACGAAAGTCTGTGAAAGCGGTGCCGTTACGGTAACGAACAATGTCGCTCACGTTGACTACGAAAAATGCACAGGTTGCGGTAAGTGTAGCGAAGCCTGCCCCGTCAGTGCGATAAACATAATAGAATTAGCTAAAGCGTGAATATAAAACGTGAATATAAAACGACTGTGCAATCTAACGGTTGTGCAGTCGTTTTTTAATATTGGGGTGTAGCAGTGTGAGATGTCGAGTACTTTTTGAAATTCCGTGTAAATTCCCACAAAACCAAGGATAAACCGAAAATGTGCGGTGTTCTATATAATTTTATGAAATAATTTTCGTTCAAACGTACCGTTTTTGTTTAATTATTTTGCCTTTTCACTTTTTCTTTTGTACAGGCGAGACTGTACATCAAATGAAGTTGTACGTTTTAATTACATAGAGAGCAAAAATAAGGCAAATTTGTGTCAATAGCGTTTGATTTTCTACACAAAGTAAAAATAAAGTCGAAAAAATTTCAAAAATATTTTATAATTATTTTAAATAATCATTGACGAATAAAAAAACGAATGCTATAATTGTATCCGTAAAAATTTAATTGGCAATTTGTGCCTATATGGAGGAAAAATTATGAAACACACTGCGAAAAAAGTATTGGCTGTTTTCATGGCGGTTTTGATGATCGTTCCGTTTGCGACAACGGCGTTCGCCGGTTCTCAGCCGGTATGGAACGAGACGAGAAACACAACTGTACCGATTATTTCCATCTTCGGTGACGGTGAGTCCATTCACGACAAAGACGGCAACAAGCTCCTTGAATACAGAAAGCTCCTTGAAGGCTTAAGCGGAGAAGGCGACGAAGAAAGCACCGTTATGGAATCCGTCCTCAACTGCGTTATGCCTTTCCTTATCCAAGGTCTCGGTACAGGCAACTATCAGCCGTACTATGACGCTTTACAGAAAGAAATAGGCGAGCTCTTCGGCGGACTTCTTCTTGATGACAACGGCGAAGTTACCAACGGTTCACAGGTCAATCCCGAAAAGCAGGCTATTATGGCAAAAGCACGCCACACAGACTACTCAAACGGCGGAAGAAATTCATTCGGTCTTAACAACTACATTTTCTGGTACGACTGGAGACTTGACCCGATTTACACGGCAAAAGAACTTCACGCTTATATCGCCGATGTTAAAGAAGCTACAGGTGCTACGGAAGTATCAATCGTTTGTCGTTGCTTAGGTACATCTGTCGTTACCGCATACATTGAGGAGTACGGCATGGAAGGCATCAGAGGCGTCGCATTCGACGGCGGTGTTGCTAACGGTTCCGAGCTTATCAGTGAAGCTATCAGCGGAAAGTTCACATTCGACGGCGACGCTGTTAACCGTTTCCTTATAGACTGTGATGCACTTTGCCTGTTCTCGTTTGACGAGTTCTACAGCGAGACTATAGATATGCTCTCAAAGGCGGGCGTATTTGACACAATGGTCAATGTTACAAAAGAACAGATTTACTACACTGTTGTTGAAGGTATGACGAGCGCACTTGCTCTTTCGACATTCTTCACATTCCCGTCATATTGGGCAGCTGTTAAGTCAGAAGACTTCGAGACAGCTAAGAACTACGTTTTCGGCCCCGAAGGCAGCGAAAAGCGTCAGCAGTACGCAGGTCTTATCGAAAAGATCGACAACTACGACAAGACTGTCCGTAAGAATATCCCCGACATTATGAACTATATTAACGATAACGGCAACCTTTGCATTATCGCTAAGTACGGCGTACAGCTTGTTCCCGTTGTTAAGTCAATGAACATCATCGGTGACCAGTTCTCGACGGTAACATCTGCTTCCTACGGTGCAACAACATCGACAATCTACGATACTCTTTCAGACGAATACATCGCAGAAAAAGAAGCCGAGGGCAAGGGTAAGTACATTTCGCCCGACAAGCAGATCGACGCTTCAACTTGTATGTTCCCCGATCAGACATGGTTCATCAAGGGCGCTAACCACTCCGACTGGACAGACGCCGAGAACAAGATCACATACAACGTAATCGTAGCCGATCATCAGCTTACGGTTGATGACAGTCCGTATAGTCAGTATTTCACCGCTATAAGAAAACCCAACAGCAAGGGCGTAGTTGCCGCCGCAGCTTATGACTTTGCCGTTATGGACGAGACAAACTGCGACTGCTACTATTGGCAGGCTGACTACAAGGCAGACAACGCAACAGGCAACGAAAGAATTTTCTACTTCGTTCTTTCTCTCATCAACTGGCTTCTCAGCCTTTTCCAAAGACTTTTCTCTAAATAATTTTTATCCTGTAAATATAGTCCGCGCGTCTTTTTGACGCGCGGTTTTTCTTGCCTTGACAATATGCTTTGTTTTGTGTAATATATACTCGCGTAGAAAAAACGCAAATATTTATTACGGAGGAAAATGTAATGAACAAAACGAAAATTCAAAAGATCATCTGCCTTGCATTTGCGCTGATATTCGCTTTTTCGGCGCTTGTAGTACCTGTCGGTGCGGCTGATATCGATGTATGCCCGAACGGTATACATACCGACGCAAACTCGGATATGCTCTGCGACGTCTGCGGAGTGTTCACAGGCAAAATAACAGGCTTAAAGGTTGTCTACGAAAAGTCAAACGGCTTCAAGCTCAGATGGGATAAAATCGAGGGTGCCGACGGCTACAAGGTGTTTCTCTATAACGATGTCACTATAGAGTACGTCGATGATGAAGCGCAAGACGATCTCGGCTCTTTGAGCGACAATATCGAGCTTTACGATGTTGAGGACAACTGGGTCACGGTAACCGATTTTATGTCATCGACGGTGACCGAGATAGTTGTCTGCGCCTATAAGAATGTCGGCAGAAACAAGGTGCTCGGTGACGACAGCGAGGTCGTTACAATTCACACATTACCCGAAAAAGTTACAGGACTTAAAAAATCCGAAGTTTTGGCGACCTCATTGAGACTGACTTGGAATGTCGAGCTCAGCTCCGATATTAAGTACAGAGTTTACAAGTACAACAACAAAACAAAGAAGTGGGAAAAGATAAAGACCACGTCGAATAATACCTACAAGGTTACGGGTCTTAAGAAGAACACAACCTATAAATTCCGTGTTGAAGCCTATTACAAGGACGGCAAAAAGACCTACACCGGAGCTACAAGCAAGACTCTCACAGTCAAAACCGGTGACACACAGCTCAATCTCAAATCGACAAAGCTTGCAGTCGGAACGAAAAAGACACTCTACGTCGACGGTACAAGCAAAAAAATCACATGGTCGACAAGCGACAAAAGCATCGCAACAGTAGACGCAAACGGCGTTGTAAGAGGTAAGAAAGCCGGCACTGCGACAATCACGGCGAAGGTAGGAAAGAAGAAGTACACCTGCGAAGTGAAGGTGATGAAGCAGGCAGATTATCTCAAGTGGTATTTCAAGAAAAACGACAGCTTGTCTATTTCGACCGACACACTCTTGGGAATAATCAGCTACGAAAATAACAAGTACGAGTTTATGTATTTATATATGAACGATGATTTGACCAAAGCGGATGCTTGCTCAATGTCGTTTAAGCCCGGCGCAAAAAATGCGAAAACCGAGATTTCGCGTCTTGACTACAGCGGCAAAAAAGAGATAGCATTTTCAGCCGAAGCGAAACTGCCTATTGCAAAATATACCGGCAAGAAGTTCTCGCCGTCATACACGCTTATACGCGAGGGAATTAAGAAAGCCGACGCTAAAGCCGGCGCAAACGAAATTTTGGCGGACGCTTTCGCACAGTGGAACAAGCTTCTCAAAAAGGAAACGGGACTTACGATGAAAGCGTTTGGCTTTACGTCGTACAGTGCGAAATGATTTGAACGATTGGTACAAATTAAGTGTTCGTGGCGAGACCCGAGGGCATCGAGCCCTCGGGTCTCGCGCGTGCACTCGCTTCGCTACCGCGCACGCTACGGCGGCTTCGCCGCCTCCTCACAAATTCTTCCCCGATTTTCAAAAAATCTATTGACAAACAGCCCGCGTATTTGATAGAATAAATTGCGGAAATTTTGAACAACGGTGTTCATCAATAGGGGATAGTCACCCCTGTTGATGAGCACTTTTTTATTGAAAATTCTGCAAAGGCGGCGATAACTATGACAAAGTACATTTTCGTAACAGGCGGTGTCGTTTCGGGTCTGGGAAAAGGGATAACCGCGGCATCGCTCGGAAGACTTCTCAAAGCCCGCGGCTTGAAGGTCGCGGCGCAAAAGCTTGACCCGTACATAAACGTCGACCCCGGGACTATGAGCCCTTATCAGCACGGAGAAGTTTATGTCACCGAAGACGGAGCGGAAACCGACCTTGACCTCGGACACTACGAAAGATTTATCAACGAGGACTTAAACCGATTTTCAAACCTCACCACAGGCAAAGTCTACTGGAACGTCCTCAACAAAGAAAGACGTGGCGAGTACCTCGGACAGACGGTACAGGTTATCCCGCATATCACAAATGAGATAAAAGATTTTATATACAGCGTCGGAAAAAAGACGGACGCCGACGTGGTCATAACCGAAATCGGCGGTACGACCGGCGACATCGAAAGTCAGCCGTTTTTGGAAGCGATAAGACAGGTAGGACTTGAAGTCGGACGTGAAAATGCCTTGTACATTCACGTCACATTGGTACCGTTCCTCAGTGGTTCGGACGAACACAAAACGAAACCGACACAGCATTCGGTCAAGGAATTACAGGGCATGGGAATATCGCCGAACGTGATAGTCCTAAGGTGCGACGAACCGCTTGAAGAAAATATATTCAAAAAAATAGCCATGTTCTGTAACGTCAAACCCGATTGCGTTATCGAAAACCGAACGCTACCCGTACTTTACGAAGCACCGTTGATGCTTGAAAAAAACGGACTTTGCGACATAGTTTGCCGTGAGATGAGCATAGAATGTAAAGCACCTGACCTTGAAAACTGGAAAAATATGGTCGAAAGGATAAAAAATCCGAGCGAAAGCGTAAAAATCGCCTTGGTCGGAAAATATGTACAGCTCCACGACGCCTACCTTTCCGTAGCCGAAGCACTCAGGCACGCAGGTTACAAGTACGGCGCAAAAGTCGAGATCGACTGGATCGACAGCGAAGAAATTACGGGGGAAAATGTACGGGAAAAATTGAGCGACGCCGACGGAATAATCGTTCCGGGCGGTTTCGGCTCAAGAGGAATTGACGGAATGGTACAAACGGCACGCTACGCAAGGGAAAACAATGTGGCGTATCTCGGCATTTGTCTCGGAATGCAGACGGCTGTTATAGAATTCGCAAGAGATGTTTTAGGCTTTTCAGACGCAAATTCGGGCGAATTCGATGAAATGTCAAAACACAAGGTAATAGACTTCCTGCCCGACCAACATTCCGATACGGAAAAAGGCGGAACGCTGAGACTCGGTGCGTATCCGTGCAAAATATCGGACGGCACGAAAATGAAAGAATGGTACAAAAAAGACCTGATATCCGAACGCCACAGACACAGATATGAGTTTAACAATGATTTTAGAGACGTACTTGAAAATGGGGGACTTGTCATAAGCGGAACTTCACCCGACGGAAATATCGTCGAGACAGTTGAGGTCAAGGATAATGATTTTTATGTCGCAGTTCAATTTCACCCCGAATTTAAATCACGTCCGAACAAACCCCATCCGCTGTTTGAGGGACTGATATACTTTTCACTAAAACATCGCAAAGAAAAAGGAGAATGATATGAAACTCAAGTTCACTAAAATGCAAGGCTGCGGAAACGACTACATTTACATCGACTGCTTTGAGCAAAATGTTACAGAACATGAAAAACTCGCCGTAAAACTTTCCGACAGGCACTTCGGCGTCGGTGCAGACGGCGTGATATTCATTTGTCCGTCCGAAAAAGCCGACTGCAAAATGCGAATGTTCAATAAAGACGGCAGTGAGGGAAAAATGTGCGGAAACGGGATACGTTGCGTTGCGAAATATATGTACGACAGACGAAATTTTTCCGGTGAAAAAATCGCAATCGAGACCGAAAGCGGAGTTAAAATCCTCACGCCGAGAAAAGAAAATTCCTTTGTGACGGCGGTGAGCGTAAACATGGGTACGCCCGATTTTTCGGTAGAGAACATACCTGCCAAGTACGAAAAAAACGAGATGATAAACGCCGAAATTTCGGTCAATAATACTGTTTGCAAAGTGACCTGTCTTTCTATGGGCAACCCTCATTGCGTGATTTCGGTCGATGATGTAAAAAACACCGAAGTGGAAAAAATCGGCAGTGCGATAAATTCAAGTGAGATTTTTCCCGAAGGCGTGAATGTCGAATTCGTACAGGTGACTGAAAACAAAAAGGTAAAAATGCGTGTCTTTGAGAGAGGGAGCGGTGAAACGCTCTCTTGCGGAACAGGGGCGTGCGCTTCGGTAGCGGCACTTGAAAAACTCGGCTGTATACCGAAAAACGAAACAATAACGGTCGAATTACTCGGCGGTTGTCTCGACGTGACAAATATCGACAGCGGTATTATTTTGACCGGCGGTGCCGAGTTCGTTTTCGACGGAGAGGTCGATTTTAATGGCGAAGATTAACTCCGATTTTCTGAATTTAAAAGAAAGGTACTTGTTTACGGAAATCGAAAGGCGAAAAAAACGCTTTATATTAGAAAATCCCGACGCCGATATAATAGACATGGGCGTCGGAGACGTGACGCTTCCTTTGCCCGAAGAAGTTATAAAAGCGATGGGCGAAGCGGTTCGTGAAATGGGTAATAAAGAGACTTTCAAAGGCTACGGCAGTGAGAGGGGATATCGGTTTCTGCGTGAAAAAATAGCCGAAAGTTACGCTGAAAAAGGTGTAAATTTAACTGTAGACGAAATTTTCGTTTCCGACGGTGCAGGTAACGACCTCGGTACATTCCCCGAAATACTCTCGAAAGAGAACACCGTTTTGATAACCGACCCCGTCTACCCTGCGTATGCCGATATAAGCACAATGGACGGCAGAAAAATATCCTATCTCGCCGCAAAACGTGAAAATTCATTTCTGCCTTTACCGCCGAGTGAAAAGTACGACATAATATATTTATGTTCACCCAACAATCCCACCGGTGCGGTTTATAACAAATCCCAATTGAAACTTTGGGTCGACTACGCCAACGAAAATGGCAGTGTGATAATTTTCGATGCGGCTTATGAAGGCTTTGTACAGGGTGACTTTCCGAAAAGCATATATGAGATCGAAGAAGCAAAAAAATGTGCTGTCGAAATTTGCTCCTATTCGAAAACCGCAGGGTTTACGGGCGTTCGTTGCGGTTACACGGTCGTACCGAATGAACTTGTACGGGAAAACGTTCATCTCAATTCCCTTTGGTTTCGCCGTCAAAGCACGAAAACAAACGGCGTTTCATATATCACCCAAAAAGGTGCGGCGGCGATATACACCGAAAAAGGAAAGCGTGAAATAAACGAAAACTTGGAGTATTACCGAAAAAACGCCGAGATAATCACCGACACACTCAAAGAAATGAAAGCCGAATATACAGGCGGTGAAAATTCGCCTTATATATGGGTGAAATGCCCGTCAGAACTTTCGGGTTGGGACTTTTTCGACTATGTACTGAAAACCGCACATACAGTCATAACCCCCGGTGACGGATTCGGAGAAAACGGGAAAGGCTATTTTCGCCTGACCGCATTTTCGACTCATGAAAAGACCGTCGAAGCTATGAAAAGGTTTCGTGAAATGATATTTTAATTACAACCTCGCTTGTTCATTTGCAGACATATTGACAATAATATAAATTTATTATATACTATGTTTACAAAATATGAACGAAAGCGAGGCCTTTTAATGACAAAACTTTATTCACTTCTTATGGCGATTTTGATGTTCATTCTTCCGTGTTTGAACATACCGGAGTATACGCCCGACACCGACAGTGCGAAAACTCAGTACACGAACATTTTTGTCCACGGACTTTCCGGTTGGGGAAGTTACGACCTTGTCGACAAAGCGATGCCCTATTGGGGTATGCAGGGCGGAAACCTTATGACTTACCTTTCCGCAAGAGGACTTGACAGCCGTTCAGCTTCGGTTACGGCTACGGCGAGCGCATGGGACAGAGCGTGCGAACTTTACGCCCAGTTGACAGGTACCCGTACAGACTACGGCAAGGAACATTCCGAACGTTGCGGTCACAGCCGATACGGTACGGATTACACAGGTAAGGCACTTGTAGAAAACTTCGACAGCGAAAACAAAATTAACCTTTTCGGTCACTCGTTCGGCGGAGCGACAGTCAGAATTTTTGCCTCAATTATGGCTAACGGCAGTCAAGCGGAAATCGACGCCACAGGCGCAGAAGATCTATCGCCGTTTTTCGCAGGCGGAAAGGGCGACTGGATATACTCTTTGACAACTCTCGCAGCACCGCACAACGGAACGAGCGCATATATAATCAAAGAAATTATCTTCGACGATAAGGAAGCGACGGCAACCGAACTTGCGACAGCCGCTATGCTTTCCGTAGCGACAATGCCGATACCCGACGGCAGAGATGAAGCCGACAGCGCCGAACATGATATGACTATCGACTACGCATACGAACTTAATGCAGAGATCGCAACCGTAGAGGGAATATATTACTTCTCCTACGCCTGCGATAACACCGAACAGCTTGAAGACGGAACATATGCGCCTAAAGAGGACACGACCGAATCGCTGTTTATTCCGGCGTCTAAACGTATCGGAAAGTACAACGGCGTCACAGCCGGCGGTATAGCAGTCGACGAAACGTGGCAGAGAAACGACGGCTTAGTCAACACAATTTCGGCTCTTTATCCCTCAGGTGCACCCCACACCGATTTCGACAAAGACAACATACAGACGGGTATTTGGAACGTCATGCCGATATATCAAGGTGACCACATGTCACTTCAAGGCGGTATGACAGTCAAAAACGATGTCAGACTTTTCTACGCAGAACACATAGAAATGATAAATTCTCTCGGTTAAAACGCACTTAACACAACTTAGCACAAACCCCAAGCATAGCCTTGGGGTTTGTGCTGTTTTACTTCGAGATTTTTGTTCCGGGATAAAAATGAGCGAGTATCTCCTTGTAATCACTTCCGTCTTTAGCCATGGAATTTGCTCCGTATTGGCTCATTCCGACGCCGTGCCCGTATCCCATACATGTGAAAACATAAAGCTCTCCGCTTTTTTCAACGGTGAAATTTCCGCTTCGAAGTGACAAAAGCTGTCGTAGCTGTTCACCGCTGAATTTTTTCGACGAAATTTCGATGCTTTTAACATAGCCGTTTTGTGTCCTTTCGATTTTCCCGATGTTGATTTCATCTATGCCGTAGTCTTTTAACTGAGTACATATTTCATCTTTCGTAAATTCGAATATTGATTTTACCGACACCGAGAGCTTGTCGCTGTCACTCGGAACGCTTATCAGCCAGTCGACTTTTTCGCCCCAAACATCTTCCGCACTGTTGGTCGAACCGCAGGATAAAGCGAAATACGGTGGCTGTATCAGTTCGTTTTTATACGTCAAATATTCGCCTTTTACCGCCTTGATCGCTTTTTCGATTTGGGCGATATTTTTTTCGTAGCTGTCGCCCCATTTTTCTTTGAGTTCCTCTCGGCTTGTATAGGCTTGATGCACCGACGGGTCGTCGCTGATGTCGGAACTTCCCCCTTTTGAACGCTGATACAACGCATATGTGAAACTGACGACAGCCTGTGCTTTGAGAGCTTCGATTTCATAACTTGACGGCATTTCGCTTGCGACACAGCCTATCACGTACTCCTCAATGTCAACGTTTTCGACCTTTCCCGACGACACCCGAAGAACCGCTATTTCGCCGTCGGTCTCGATTTTTTTCGTCTCATTTTTGTTTTCCGTACTTGTTGACGTGGACTGTACAGGCGAATTTTCTTCGAAAGTAGCTTGATTTGATACGTACTCCGAAGTAACAGGCAGGGCAGTCGCAACAGTATTTTGAGTATTTCCGAGAAGCGAAAAAAGCGGAACAAAAAGCATCGTCAAAAACAAAATCAACGATAAAATTGCATATAGTTTCATTTTAAGTCTCCTTTTTAGATTTATTTTATTGACTTATCAGACAGGTTGTTATAAAATATTACTTTAAGAGTAACCAAGTAAAATATAATGAGGTGATGTTATGGGAAACTATGTTTCACCGATATCCGACTCCGCTTTAGAATTATTATGCGGACAACTTGAAAATAAGAACAAAATCGAACTTGACGACTACTGGAAATACGGAGTTAAAAGGGGACTGCGTAACGCCGACGGAACAGGTGTTATGGCGGGACTGACGAAAATATGCTCCGTTGAAGGTTATTATATTGACGACGGCGAAAAAGTACCCAAAGACGGCGTTTTAAAGTACAGAGGATATAACCTTAACGAATTCGTTTTAGCGTGTGACAGGGAAGACCGATTCGGATATGAAGAAATAGCGTGGCTTCTTCTTTTCGGCTCTCTCCCGACGGAAAGTCAGCTCAAAAATTTCCGTGAAATACTCGCCGAATGCCGTGAACTTCCGCCCGATTTCGTGGAAGACATGATAATGAAAAATCCGTCTAAGAATATCATGAACAAGATGGCACGTTGCGTTTTGTCGCTTTATTCTCTTGATGAAAACCCCGACGATTTATCGGTCGAAAATGTACTTAAACAGTCAATACATCTCATAGCGCAACTTCCCATGATAATGTGCTATGCGTATCAGATCAAAAGAAGAATATTCTACGGAAAGAGTATGTATCTGCACCCGGTAAAACCCGAATACGATACTGCGCAGACAATACTCAACGCCATACGCTCGGACAGAAAGTTTACATACGAAGAAGCGAGACTTCTCGATACTTGCCTTATGGTTCACGCCGAACACGGCGGCGGTAACAACTCCACTTTCGCTACAAGAGTTCTCACTTCAAGCGGTACAGATACATATTCTTCTATCGCCGCAGCCATAGGCGCACTCAAAGGGCCGAGACACGGCGGTGCGAACTTAAAAGTTTGTGAAATGCTCAGATACCTCGAAGAAGGCGTCAGCGATATAACGAACGAAGGACAGGTTGCCGACTTCTTGACGAAAATTATAAGAAAACAGGCAGGCGACGGTACGGGTCTTATCTACGGAATGGGTCACGCAGTTTATACGAAGTCCGACCCCCGTGCTCTCATACTCAAAGCCAAAGCTGCCGATTACGCCGAAAAGACGGGGTATTCGGATAACTTCAAGTCCATGGAACTCATAGAAAGACTTACGCCCGAAATATTCAGAAAAGAAAAAGGCGAGTCAAAGCGAGTTTGTGCGAATGTTGACTTTTATTCCGGACTTATATACAAAATGCTCGGTATACCCGAAGATTTGTTTACACCACTGTTCGCTACGGCGAGAATAGCCGGCTGGTCAGCTCACAGAATAGAAGAACTGATGACAGGTGGCAGGATAATCCGTCCGGCGTATAAAAATGTTTCTCTTCCGAGAGAATATGTCGATATATCGAACAGAACGGAAGACACGAATGTCGAAGAATATGTTCCGACGGAAGAACGTCTGTAAAGGAGAAATGAAAATGAAATTAAAAATCAAGGCGACCTCAAAAGAACTCAAAACCCGTGAGTTTTTCATAGTCTACGCCGTGGCACTCGTCGTAACTACGGCACTGAGATTTTATCATTCGGTGAAACTTATTGATGCCGAAACCGGATTTTTTACGAAATCCGATTTTACCGTAGCTGTATTTTACGGTTTGCTTATAGCCGTCGGATTTTTCCTTGTCATAGGCTCGTTTATCTCGGCGAACAACAAAACGCTTGACGCCGACAGGGATTTTTCGAAAAATGTACCGGTCAGAATAACGGCGCTTGTACTTTTCGTATCGTTCATAATCGAGACATTCCAAGGTCTCGTCGGCGCATTGACTTCCCTTCAGTCGTCGACAATATATTCAGATGTAAGCTATTATACCCAGCTGATGAAAAACGGCTATATACCGCAAATTCTCGTTTCGGTTTTTGCCTTTCTTTCGGCGGTGTACTTTTTAATTTTCGCAATAAACGCCCACCGCAAAAATTGCAAAATCTCATCGAGAAAGCTGTCGGTTCTTATTCCTGTTATCTGGTCGCTTGCAAAGTTGATATCGTTCTTCGTCAAGCAGATAAGTTTTGTGCGTGTATCAAGTCTCTTGCTTGAAATAGCGGCTTTGATATTTACGTCGGTATTTCTTTTCTCGTTCGCACAGTGCGTCAGCGGAGTATACGCCGAAGCTGCACAGTGGCGACTTACGGGTATAGGTTTAACTGCGTCACTTCTTCTTATCATGCTCAACTTCCCGAAACTGATATTGACCCATGTTGCCTCAGGACAGTACATAGTAGCTGACTACCCCGTAAATTACGCCGAATTGGTACTCGGTGTGTTCATCTTAACAGTCGTCCTCTCTCTCGGCAGAGCTAAAAAAGAAGATACAGAAGTAAAAACAGAAGAGTAAATCTCATCTCCAACGCCCCACAACAACGCTGTGGGGCGTTTTAAAGTTTGTAAGCATAGCCGACATGCCGTGAGCTTGATACACATATTCGGCTTTCGGTTTTATTCTGTGTCCAACTGCACTGTCTGCCTACGGCTTAGTAGCGATAAACCGCTGTCAACAGACTGACAAGTACAAAAATTCGAATTTCTAATTTCGCATTTCGAATTTAATTACCCCTTGACATATTTGAATTTTTTGATAAAATTATACTGAATAAGTTTAGACTGTATCGAAAGGAGGAAAATGCAATGACCGTCACAAACCGATGCCCGCAATGTATGAAACAGTTGGAAAACGGCGAAAAAGTCTGCTCTGCGTGCGGCTTTAATTCAAGTTCGGTTCAGCCGAAACCTTACCTGCCGTTCGGAACTGTCCTCAAGGGTAGATACATTGTCGGAAAAATGATAAAAAAGACAGTCGACAGTGCGGTATACCTTGCATTTGACACCCTCAATTCGAAAACAATAGAAATCAGAGAATTCTTCCCTTTGCCGATAGCGGAAAGGGGAGACGACGGCGTGACGCTTTCGGCGAAAAACGGCTTTGAAGAAGTGTACTCGGAGTACCTGCATTCCTTCGTCCAGCTGTGGCGTAACCTCATGCGTTTCAGAGGTTTGCCTGCGCTGTTTGACGTCAACGACCTTATCACATGTTTCGGTACAGGCTACGCCGTAACCGACCATAACGACGGTACAACATTCAGGAAAGTTCTCGACAGCGCCGATATATCCAACCACCCGTTCACACTCAGACGTACAAAAGAACTGATAGTTCCGATGCTTTCGACCGTCGAATCGCTTCATACGGCTAACGTAGTTCACAGAGGAATATCCCCCGAAACGCTGATACTTACTTCCGACGGGAAACTTAAAATCGTCGGCTTTGCCATATCTCAAGTCAGAAGCACCAAGAACACAGCTTTAAATTCCGTACATGACGGTTATTCCGCCGTCGAACAGTACGGGTTTAATTGGCAACAGGGCGCATGGACTGATATATACAGCATCGGTGCGCTTATATACAAACTCTTAACGGGTAGGGATCTGAAATCCGCACCAGAAAGGCTCAACGACCCCGAAGTGTACTTTACCGACGATGAAAAAAAGCGAATACCCGAAAGCGTCCGCTCTTTGATAACACGCTGTCTTGAAGTGATGCCGCAACAGAGAGTGAAAACCATAGCGGAAATAAGAGACGTGTTCGTACCTTTTGAATCGAAACCGTCAAGCGTGACGAGAATTGCGACACCGACGGACAGACAGTCGAATGCTGTACGGGTGAGAACGAACGACAGAGAAAAGCTCCCCGAAAAGCCGAAAAAACCCGAAATAGTGAAGCCGAAACAGGCTGTACCGGTAACAAAAACCGCTCAGTCAAAGTCGGTAACTATCAGCGAAAGAGAACGGCTTGAAGAACTCGAAAAGAAAGAAGAACTCAAAAGAGAACAGGAAAGACGGGCAATTGAGGAAGAAGAAAGACGTCGCCGTGAAGCCGAAGAAATGCGTATACGTCTTCAGCGTGAAGCCGAAATGAAAAGACAGCTTAAAACCCGAAAGAAACAGGAAAAACAGGCGAAACAGGAAAATTCCAAAATAGCTCAAAGTCGCAAAAAGCTGACCGATGACATCAAAAACAAAATCGAAAAAGAACGTCAAAAACCGAGAAATCCGATAGTTTTGGGCGTTACGATAGCCATATCCATAGCTCTTGTCGGCGTTTTGACAGTCATGCTTTTATACGGCACCGTGCTTTATAAAGTCTTTGATGCGCCGTCTCTTGATAACGCACTGTCGGTGTTTTCGTTCCTGCCGATAAACAGCGACAGAGAAGACGAGGACGACGTGACATATGTCAGCGTTCCGAACTTTTACGAACTGACTAAGGAGTACATCGAAAGCAACTCCGCATATTTAAGAAAGTATAATATAGTATTCGAATACGACTACTGCGATACGGTCAAAGCAGGATATGTTTTCAGCCAAAGCGTAAAAGCCGAAGAAAAAGTACCGATGGGTACAACCGTCACCGTATATATCAGCAAGGGTATCGAAATGATAACCATGATAGATGTCGGCGACATGAAGATAGACGAAGCGACGGCTCAACTTGAAGCGATAGGCTTCGCCGTAAATAAAGTCGAAAAGTACAACAACGGCTTTAAGAGAACGGGTTATATCACCGACTACAGTCTTATCGCCGGCGAAGAATACCCGAAAGGCACCGAGGTCACCGTTTCCTATTGGGGCAAACCGCTCGTTACGACGCAACCGCCGACGAGTGAGGGCGAACAAAACGGCACAACACAGCCCGGTACGGATATATCTGACCGCTGGGGTCTGTTCTCACTGCTTGAGAGAATTTTCGGAAATTGAGGTATATGAAAATGAGAGAAACCAAGACAGCTTTTATAGCGATAGTAGGTTGTCCGAATGTCGGAAAATCGTCACTTCTTAACGTGATGCTCGGACAGAAAATCGCTATCGTATCCGATAAACCGCAAACGACAAGAACGAAAATAATGGGCGTACTTACGAGAGATGATATACAGCTCGTTTTCACCGACACCCCAGGTTATCACCGTCCTCGTACCAAGCTCGGCGAAAAGATGGTCAAAGCCGTATCGGACAGTATATCCGGCGTCGATGCCTGCCTTTTCGTTGTAGAGCCGTCGGGCGAACTTCGTGAAACGGAAGCGGAGCTTATAGCGAAATTCAAAAAAGAAAAAATGCCCGTTATCCTCGCCATAAACAAAATAGATACCATCAAAGACAAGAGCGAACTTATGGGCAGGATTTTGGAAATGTCGAAGTACTACGATTTTGACGCCGTTGTACCCGTTTCCGCTGTCAAAAACGACGGCGTGGACGAACTTATGACGGAACTTGACAAACTCGCATTCCCGTCACCGCATTATTTCCCCGACGACACGCTGACAGACCAACCGGAGCGTGTTATAGCTGGTGAAATAATCAGAGAAAAAATGCTCAGACTTTTAGACAAAGAAATCCCCCACGGAACAGCCGTCAGTATCGAGGGCATGAAAGAACGCACAGACAGTGACATCATGGACGTTGACGCTGTCATATACTGTGAAAAAGAAAGCCATAAAGGCATAATTATCGGTAAAAAAGGTGCAATGCTCAAGAAAATTTCGACTTATGCAAGGCAGGACATGGAAAAGTTTTTCGACTGCCGAATAAATCTTCAATGTTGGGTGAAAGTCAAGGAAGGCTGGAGAAACAGAGAAGGCTTAATTCACAACTTCGGTTTGGATTGATGTAAATATTCACCTGTACGGGAAAACAATTTAAGATAAAATTTCCAACTTATATCGCCGAGGAATGTTCAAAGACTACATTTAGAATATTTGAGGCGGTGATATAATGGACGACAAAAACGAGTTGTGGCTTAACTTTTTGAATACGGGAAAAGTGGCGGACTATATCAAGTTTTACGAAGCGACGGAGACTGCCGAGGAAAATCCCGATAAAAAGGATATTGAAAATGCACATAAAAACGAGCGGCGTAGTGATACGTGAACAGACGACAAAGGAAAACGATAAACTCGTGACCCTGCTGACGCAAGAAAAAGGCGTCATCAGGGCTTTCGCTCATGGTGCCAAAAGTCCACGCAACAGAAAAAGCAGTTCAACACAGCTGTTTTGCTATTGTGATTTTGATATTTACCGTTCGGGAAAAGGCGTCTATTCTATCGAGGACGCAGTCGTAAAACAAACTTTTTTTGAGCTGAGAAACAGCATACAGGCGATTGCACTCGCTCAGTATTTCTGTGAGCTGGCGGCGGAACTTTCACCGAGAGAAGAAACCGCCGAAGAATATATGAAACTGCTTTTAAACTCGCTTTACATGCTCACAAACGAAAAACGTGACCGCCGACTTTTAAAGCCGATAGTCGAACTGAGATTTCTCTGTATGGCAGGATATATGCCCGACCTTTTAGGCTGCGAAACATGCGGAAAATTCGAAAGCGATATAATGTACTTCAACACTGCGAACGGCGAACTGTTCTGCGATGAATGTAATCAGACCAAGGCGAACGTACCCATCTCCATAAGTACCGTAACCGCCATGCGTCACGTTGCATTTTCGGAGAATGAGAAGCTGTTCTCTTTCAATTTAAAAGAGGGGGCGATGCTCGAATTTAACGGGGTCGTCGAACAGTATCTTTTGAGAGTAACGATGAGAAAATACAGAACCTTGGAATTTTACAAGATAACCGAATAAGGAGAAGAAAATGGACAAACATATGAAAGCATTAGAGCTTGAAAAAATACTCGAACTGCTCGCTTTACGCACGACCTGTGACGATGCAAGACAGGCGGCGTTGGAACTTGAGCCGAAAACGAATTTAAACGCTGTACAGACTTTGCTTGATCAAACGGCGGACGCTCACATGCTTATGGCGAAATTCGGAGCGCCCAATTTCGGCGGACTTCGCAACGTAAATAACGCCGTTAGCAGAGCCGAGGCAGGCGGTGTACTGAACATACCGGAACTTTTATACATAGCCGAGGATTTGAGGGTGATCCGTTCACTTTCGAACTGGCACGGCGACAGTGCGATAAAAACGCACATTGACGGGTATTTTTCCGCCCTCATGCCCAACAGATTCTTGGAAGAAAAGATTACGACCGCTATTATAAGCGAGGAAGAAATTTCCGATAACGCTTCTCCCGAACTGTACGACATAAGAAGAAAAATCCGTGCCGCTTCGGCGAGAGTACGGGAAAAATTGGACAAAATGACCCATTCGCAGTCGGTTGCGAAATACCTTCGTGAGCCGATCGTCACCATGAGAAACGGACGTTATGTCGTACCGGTAAAACTCGAAAACAGAGGCGAAATTTCGGGTTTGGTACATGACACTTCGTCAAGCGGTGCGACCGTTTTCGTCGAACCGACAGCAGTCGTTGAGGCGAATAACGAAATAAAAGTACTTCAGGGAAAAGAAAAAGACGAAATAGACAGAATTTTAGCTGAACTTTCTTCCCTTGCGGGCTCATTTGCTTCGAGCATAAAATCCAGCTACGAAAACGCCGTCAGCTTGAATTTGATATTCGCCAAAGCGAAATTAGCCTACGACATGAAAGCCGCAGTACCCGAACTTAACGACAAAGGGATAATAAATCTGCGTCACGCACGTCACCCGCTTATAGATAAAGACAAGGTCGTTGCGACTGATATAAGGCTCGGCGACGACTTCGACACCCTCGTCATCACAGGCCCCAATACTGGCGGTAAAACCGTTTCGATAAAGACGGT
The DNA here is from genome assembly GCA_964495955.1 of uncultured Faecalibacterium sp. GTDB lineage: Bacteria > Bacillota > Clostridia > Oscillospirales > Acutalibacteraceae > UBA6857. The sequence goes on along the minus strand of CAZBXS010000001.1, from coordinate 7,425 downwards.
CGGACTTTTGACGCTGATGACGATGTGCGGACTGATGATTCCCGTGGCGGACAGGAGCGTTATTTCCGTCTTTGACCGAGTACTTGCCGACATAGGCGACGAACAAAGTATTGAGCAGTCGCTGTCGACTTTCTCGGCTCACATGACGAATATAATCGACATCATAAATTCAGCCGATGAAAAAAGTTTGGTACTTATTGACGAGTTGGGCGCCGGAACCGATCCCGTTGAGGGTGCGGCTCTTGCGACGGCGATACTTGAAAGACTGCATATACAAGGCGCAAAAGTGGCTGCGACGACTCACTACGCCGAACTTAAAGCGTACGCATTGAGTACACCGAGAATTGAAAACGGCTGTTGTGAATTCGATGTTTCGACCCTCAGACCGACCTACAGATTACTGATAGGAGTACCGGGTAGAAGTAACGCATTCGCAATTTCAACAAGGCTCGGAATGGACGAAAACATAGTCGAACGTGCAAAAGAACTTGTCTCAAGCGAAAATACACGCTTTGAAGATGTCGTCGAAAATCTCGAAAAAAGCCGTCAGGAATTCGAGACAAGAAAAGAAGAAGCCGAACTTCTCAAACAGCAGGCACAACAGGACAGAGAAAAAGCCAAACAGTACAAAGAAAGCATCGACGAATTAAGAGAAAAAGAGATAGAAAAAGCCAGAAGAGAAGCACTCAGAATTGTCGAAAAAGCCAAGCGTGCATCACATGCTTTACTGTACGACCTTGACGAATTCAAGAAAGAAAAGTCAAAAACGAGCGACGCCAACGAACTTGCACGCAGGGCAAGACAGCAAATTAAAAAGAGCTTAGGCGAACTTGACGAAATAACAAATCCCGTAATTTCACGCTTTGAAGACCCGGAAGAATACGTCTTGCCGAGGGAACTTCGCATAGGCGACAGGGTACTTCTCCAAAACATCGGAAACGAAGCGGAAGTTATTGCGCTTGAAGACAAAAACGGCTTTGTTACCGTACAGGCGGGATTGATGAAGACCCGTGTCAAAAAGGAAGATTTACGTTTGCTTTCCGGAAAGAAAAAACAGACAGCGAACAAACAAAGAACCGTAAGACCCCCAAGAGACGAAAGCAGGCTTTCCGCTACGGCAAAAACCGAGTGCGACCTTCGGGGAATGAACGTAGAAGAAGGCATAATGGAAGTCGACCGCTTTATCGACCACAGTCTTAGAATGGGCATAAACGAAATCTCGATAATTCACGGAAAAGGCACAGGTGTACTCAGAAAAGGCATACAGGATTATCTCAGGCATAATCCGGCTGTAAAAAGTTTCCGCTTGGGAACTTTCGGCGAGGGCGAAAGCGGAGTAACAATTGTTACACTAAAATGAACAAAGCATTAAAACTATTTAGCGAAAAATTATTATTTTAGACAGGTGTGTAAAATTTCGCTTAAACCGTTGACTTGATGTTGGCAAAGTGATAGTATATCTTAGGCGACTTTAGAAACGAAAAATTAAACTTTATTAAGAGTTTAAGAAAGAAGGTATGGAAAATGGCGCAAGAAGTGAACTACAAGCTGTATGATATGATACCGTCTCAGCAGACGATGTATATTATGGTTAAATACAGTATCCACAAGCAGGTAATTCAGATACCGTCGGCTGTTGTTATAAACGACAAGCTTGACTTCGACCTGCTTAAAAAAGCGCTGAACATCGAATTTGAAAGAAACGACGCCCTCAGACTTCGTTTCACAAAGGTCGACAAACAGGTCAAGCAGTATTTCCTGCCGACCTACTCTGACAACAACATCCCCGTTTTAACCTTTAAGACAAAGCAGGAGGAAGAAAAGTACTTCGAAAAGGACGCGCAAAAGCCTATTAAGTTCCTCAAGGACGAAACCTTCAGAATTGTCTTTTACAGAACTCACGACTCAAAGACAGGCATTTACTTCAATGTCTCTCACCTTGTGACCGACGCTTTAGGTCAGGCGGTATTTTTCGCCGATCTTCTTGCTGTCTACAAGGCGCTGAAAAACGGCGAGGAAATGCCGAAGCCGCTTTATTCCTACGAGGAGCACATCCTTCGCGAAATGCAATATCTTTCAAATGAGAAGCTGCACGCAAAGGACAGAGAGTTCTACATCGATTACTGGAAGAAGGACGGCGAGCCGATGTACGCGGGCGTACACGGTCACGACATTCTCGACAAAGCGAGAAAGAAGGATCCCAACATCCGCGTTCCCGCGGTATTCGATCCCATCCACGACAAGACGAAAATCATCAGAAGATTTGTCAGCGCGGAGGATACAGAGAAGATCTACGCTTATTGCAAGCAGGAGTCGGTAGTGCCGGAAAATGTTTTCCTGTACGGCTTGAGAGCTCACGCTTCAAAGGTCAACTACAGAACTCCCGACGTTCTCAATATGCTCATCTGCTCACGCCGAGCGGTAGTTAAGGACAAGATGATGGGCGGCTGTGTAGCTCAGCCCTTGCAGATAAGAACTATCACAAATGAGACCGACACCTTCAGACAGGCGGTAGGCAAGGTCGCCGATTGCCGAAACACGCTGATAAGGCACATGAATTTCCCGTACCTTGAAGCGCGCTTTCTTCAGCAACAGGAATTCGGCTATTCCGCTTCTCAGGGCCCGTCGAGCTTTATGTTCTCGTGGATGCCTATCGGCTTTGCGATAAAGGAGCATAATTTTGACGCCGAATTTAAGTCATATTCCAACGGCAGATTTTCTATGCAGCTTTACATCTTCGCCATTCCCGACCCGAAGAGCGGCGGAACGGACTTTATCTATATGTATAGACCGCATACGATAACAGCCGACCAGATAAATCTTCTCCACGATAACGCCATGAAGGCTATAACCGAGGGAATTGAGAACCCCGATATTACCGTCGGAGAGATACTTGACGATTTGGACGATATAAAATAATTCAGGAGGCAACAGGCGTGAAAAAGAAGAAAGTCAGTCCCGAGCTAATCAAACTAAGACACAAGGCACATTCAATGGGCGAGCTTGACACCCTTCAAACCCTTATTTCGAGGGCTTATTCGGTGTACGGCGATAGGCTTGCGATAGTTGAAAAGAACAAGAAGGAGCTTATCGAGCACACCAACAAGGAGCTTTGCGAAAGTATCTATTCACTGGGTACAGCCCTTAACAGTATGGGGCTTCGTGGAAAGCACATCGCAATTCTCGGCGAGGGCTCGTTCAACTGGATAGTTGCATTCTTTGCGGTTGCCTGCGGTGTCGGAGTTTCGGTGCCGCTTGACAAGGAGCTGACTGACTATGAGCTTTGTAAGCTTATGGATAAAGCCGACTGTGAAGCCGTTTTCTGCTCTAAGACCTATTTCAAGGCCGCTAAGATGTACGCGGAAAAATCTGACAAGTGCAAAAGCGTATTCGCTTTAAGCGGAAAGAGCGATGAATTTTCTTCAATCGACGCTCTTATAGAAAAGGGCAGAGAGCTTATCAAAAGCGGCGACAAAAGCTACATAAACGCCAAAGTCGAAAAGGATGACATAGCTGTCATAGTTTTCACCTCGGGAACGACAGGTGCGAACAAGGGCGTTATGCTCAGCCACTATAATTTTGCCTCTAACGTTGACGGAATTGTCGACACAATATATCAGGAAGCCACGTCATTTTCAGTCCTTCCGATGAACCACGTCTACGAGCTTAGCTGTAATATAATGACATCGATATATATGAACGCCGTTATATACATCAACGACAGCTTGAGAAACATATTGCCGAACATCCAGCTTTTCAAGCCCGACGCGTTTAATTCCGTTCCGCTGATACTTGAAGGTATATACAACGGAATTTGGGCTGCGGCGGAGCAAAAGGGAAAGGCGGACGCGCTAAGAAAGCTAGTTAAGCTCAGCGACAAGCTCTTAGCGCACGGTATAGATTTGAGAAACGTTTTCTTTGCAAGCGTCAGAAAGAATTTCGGCGACACCTTCCCGACTCTCGTCTGCGGCGGTGCTCCGTCAAGATTTGAGCACGTTTCCGGGCTGTACTCCTTCGGCTTTAACGTCTATCAGGGCTACGGCTTAACCGAGTCCTCACCCACAGTCACCCTTAACCTTAACGCCGGAACAAGTCCCGAATCTGCGGGCTTTGCGTTCCCGAAGGCTAAATTTAAGATAGTCGACCCCGACGAAAACGGTGTAGGTGAGATTTGGATAACCGGTGCTAACCTCTTTAAAGGCTACTATAAAGACGAGGAAGCGACAAAAGCTTCCTTTGAAGGCGAATGGTTCAAGACGGGCGACTACGGAAGAACGAACGACAAAAACGAGCTGTTCGTCGTCGGAAGAAAGAAAAATCTCATAATTCTCGATAACGGTAAAAATGTATTCCCCGAAGAAATCGAGAGTAACATTATGGAAGGCATACGCTACGTTCGCGAGGTTGTCGCGTTCGAAGCGGTCAAGAATATAAAAGGCAAGGATCACAAGATGATAGTTGTCGGAATTTACGTCGAGCCCAACGATTTCCCGGACAAGAGCCGAGAGGAAATCGAAAAGCTTGTGCTTGACGATATGTCGAATGTGAACAGACAAATGTCATCATATAAGCGCGTTCAGGACGTTATGGTCGTCTTCGAGGAATTCCCCAAGACCTCAACGCGTAAGATTGTCAGACAGAAGGTTGTCGATGCCTACAACGAAAAAAATCTTGTAAATAATTAAAAGAGGGTAATATTATGCTTGAAAAACTCAGAGAAATTATTTGTGACTACGCAGATGTTGCGCCGGAGGACATCACCGAAGAAACGAATATAAGACGGGATCTCGCTCTCGATTCGCTTTCTTTGCTCAATCTTGCCGTCGCTATCGAAAACGAGTTCGAACTCGAAATTTCAGACCGTGACGCTATGGCACTTGAGACGGTCGCCGACGTTCTGAGAATTATCGAAGAAAGTCAGAACTGATTTCCAACCCGAAACGATCAAATTTCAGCATACAGGGCGGTCAAAACCGCTCTGTATGTTTTTGCGTTAATCTTGCAATAGTGTCGATTTAATGATATAATTTTGTACGGGTAAGTGAAATTCGCTTTGCCGATGTCATATATTTTTACGGAGGTACTGAATATGAAAATGTTTTTGCCTATATTAGCCGAAGTTTCAACACAGGACGGAAAGCTATCCGAAAGTGCGAGCCAAATAGCCGAGGGTGCAAGTCAGATAGCCGAAAATGCCAGCCAAGCCGCCGAAGAATTTGTCGACGGAGCGAATAAGGCACTTGAAAATAACCAAATCGTAAGCAATCTCAAGCAGTGGACAGGGGAGGGTGCTCTCGAAAAATTGTGGGAGCTTCTGCCGTCGTTGATAATCGCCGCTCTGACGCTTGTTTTAGGGTTCATTTTCGCTAAAGCCGCCGCAAAACTGACTGTTAAAGCGATGAAAAAGCGAGGTACCGACCCGTCTGTATATAATTTTGCCCAAACGCTTGTCAAAGTTACAATACTCGTAATTGTCGTCATTTCCGCCTTGTCAAGTCTCGGACTTAATGTCAGCTCGTTTATCGCCGCACTTGCATCTGTCGGCGTCGCTGTCGGCTTAGGCTTGCAAAACAGCGTGTCACAGTTCGCCAGCGGAATTATGATAATTATAAACAAGCCGTTCAAAAAGGGCGATTTTGTCGAAATCAAAGGCGTATCGGGCTGCGTCAACGAAATAAATATAATGTACACGGTACTTTTGAGTACGGACAACAAGAGAATAATCATGCCCAATTCCGACGTGACGTCGAACCACATAATCAATTATTCAGCCGAGGAAAAGAGACGCTGTGATATTGCGTTTTCCATAAGCTATACCGACGACATCGCCAAGGCACGAGAAGTCATTCTCGATTTGGTCGAAAAGTCCGACGCCGCACTCAAGGATCCTGTACCCGCCGTCGTCGTCAGTGCACAGGAAGCAAGCAGCGTTCAGCTGACACTTCGCTGTTGGTGCATGAACGAGAGATATTGGGAACTTTATTATGCTTTACAGGAAAATGTTAAGCTCGCATTCGATAAAAACGGAATTTCCATACCGTTCGATCAGCTCGACGTACATGTTATTAACGAATAAAGGGAGTAATTTGAATTGACAAACCTGCTTTTGAAAGTATTTGTAAAAGACTGCGATAACACGAAAGACCCCGCCGTACGAGAAAGGTACGGGATACTTTCGGGCGCAGTCGGAATAGTGTTAAATCTCCTGCTTTGTGCGGGAAAATTCATAGTCGGTGCAGCGTCAAACAGTATCGCCGTAACAGCCGACGCATTTAACAACCTCTCCGATGCCGGCTCATCAATAGTGACGCTTTTCGGTTTCAAACTCAGTGCCAAAAAGCCGGATAAAGACCACCCGTTCGGTCACGGAAGATTTGAGTACATATCGGCTCTTGCCGTTGCGTTTTTGGTACTTTTGATGGCGGTGGAACTTATAAAGTCGTCCGTCTCGAAAATCTTCGCACCCGACGAAATCAATTTCAGCGTACCGACAGTGGTTGTACTCGTTATGTCGATCGTCGGAAAGCTGTGGCTTGCGTTCTTTAACCGTAAATTAGGAAAGAAGATAAATTCGCCTGCTATGACAGCCGTTGTCACCGACAGTATCGGCGATATATGCGCAACGGCGGCGTCACTTTTGTCGATAGTCGTATCGAAGATATTCTCCGTCAATATCGACGGCTACGTCGGAACAGTAGTTGCCTTGCTCGTACTTTACGCCGGCTACGGTATACTCAAAGACACTGTAAGTCCGCTTTTGGGCGAACCGCCGAGTAAAGATATAGTAAACGAACTCGTTACGCTCGTAACAGGTTTTGACGGTGTAATGGGCATACACGACCTCGTTTTGCATAATTACGGCGCAAATTCCGTATTCGGCTCGGTGCATGTCGAAGTCAGAAGCGACGCCGATTTTGTCGAAACCCACGATATGCTCGATCTGATAGAACACACGGCACTTGAAAAATTGAATATACATCTCGTCGTACATCCCGATCCGCTCGTGTTTGACGATGAGAGAATAAACGCACTTCGTGAAATGACGGGAGATATAATCAAGGGGATTGACGCACGCCTTACGTTCCACGACTTCAGAGTAGTCGACGGCCCGACGCACACAAATATAATCTTCGATGTCGTTGTCCCGTACGATTTTAAGATGAGCGTAAAAGAACTCGAAAGTACAGTCAAAGAGAAAGTTTCTAAGCAAAACGAAAGCTGTTTCGTCGTTATGACGGTCGAAAGCGACTACAGCTGAAAAAATAACTAAAATTTTTGTCGTTAGAGTTAAAATTTAAACAACATTTTGTTGAAAATACACAAATCTCCGCTTGTTTTTGAAGACAAATTTTCATCGACAAAATCGTTAATTCGCTTGAAAACGCAGAAAAATATAGTACAATATATATGCAACCAAAATAAATT